>NZ_JBNNOB010000038.1:0-27317 GCF_050274375.1 Sphingomonas sp. NPDC019816 | reverse complement strand
TTTTTTTTTTTTTTTTTTTGCCACGCGGCCCACCGGGGCCGCCGGGGCCACGCGGTCCACCCGGTGGCGGCGGCGGCGGACCGACCGGCGTCACCGTTCCTTGCGGATTGACGAGATACTGGGCGTGCATCAGCCCGTCGTCATAACGGCCCTGTACCGTCACGGTGCTGCCGACCGAGGGCATCGCGTCACGCGGCGCCGCCACCATCGCGCGGCCGGTGCGGTCCTGCACCACGAAGCGGTCGCCGAACACCTCGGCCACCCGCCCCTTCGCGGTGACGACCCCGTTGGTCGCGGCGAGCCGGGCGATCGGCGTCGGGATGGCCGGGACCATGGTGACGGTCGGCCGGGTCATCGAGACGGCGGCGGCGCCACCCCCCGCGCCCAACGCGATCAGGACCATGGCGGCGGCGGCCAGCGGCGCCTTGCCCTGCAGTCGGGGGGTTGGAATATGGAAACGAGACATGGTTCGATCTCCTTTGTCGATGCCCCGCTTCTAGGCGATTCGTCCCGATGCCCGCTGAACCACGCGGTTCAGTTTGGGTTTAGGCTTTGCCGGGATAGCCAGACGCCGGGGACGAAGGGGAAGACGAACACGCCATGCGAATCCTGTTGGTCGAGGACGATCCGGCGCTGGGCCCCGCCATCGCCCGTGCGCTGCGCGCCGAGAATTGCGCGGTGGACCTGTTCGACAATGGCCTGGACGCCGGCCATGCCGGCGACACGGAAATCTATGACGCCGCCGTGCTCGACCTGGGCCTGCCCGATGGCGATGGCACGAACGTCCTGCGCGGATGGCGCGAGGCGGGGCGCGGCCTGCCCGTCCTCATCCTGACTGCGCGTGAGGGCTGGTCGGACAAGGTCGCGGGCTTCAAGGCGGGCGCGGACGATTATCTGACCAAGCCGTTCCGCGTCGAGGAGCTGGTGATGCGGCTGCGCGCGCTGGTTCGGCGGGCGGCCGGCCATGCCCAGCCGCGCCTGACCTGCGGCCCCCTCTCCTTCGACAGCCAGACGGGGCAGTTCGAGCTGGACGGCCTGCCGCTGAAGCTGACCGCCTTCGAGTGGCGCGTGCTGTCGGCGCTGATGCTGCGCAAGGAGGCGGTCATTCCCCGGCTGGAACTGCTGGAGCGCGTCTATGAGGGCGATGCCGATGTCGACTCCAACAGCCTTGAGGTGATCGTCGGGCGGCTGCGCAAGAAGATCGGTGCCGACCGGATCGAAACGGTGCGCGGCCTGGGTTACCGTCTGACCGCCGGGGAGGCCCGGTGATGCCACGGTCGATCCGGGGACGGATGATCCTGATCTCCGCGCTGGCGATCCTCGCCTCGCTGTTGATCGCCGGCTGGGCCTTGGCCGGCGCGCTGGAGGGGTTCGTCACGCGCGGGCTGGACCAGCGGCTCGATTCGCAGATCACGCTGCTGGCGACCGCGATCGACGGTCGCGGGGCGGTCGATCGCGCACGGATCACCCGGATGCGCGGCGTGCTGGAAGGGGAGCCCGGCTGGCGCTGGCGGATCAGCGGCCCCGACGGCGCGATCGGCACGGCGGACTTCCCGCCCCTGGTCGCACCGCATCCACCCGCGCCGCATCCGCCGGCGGCCCCGGCCGGAGGGCCCGCCCCGATGCCGGCACCACCCGGACCGCCCCCGTCCCCGGACGATGCGACGCCCGATCGGCCGCGACCGGCGGAGGGCCGCACCGAACAGGGCGTTCGCGTGCATGCCCGTCAGGTGACGCTGTCGACCCCGCGCGGCCCCGTGACGATCAGCGCGGCCGCGCCCCGGGCGGTCGTCGCGCGGCCGATCCGTGCCGCGCTGCTGCCGCTGCTCGCCATGCTGGCGGGGCTCGGCATGCTGCTCGCAGTCGCCAGCCTGGTGCAGCTTCGCCTGGTGCTGCGGCCGCTGCGGCGACTGCGCGAGGAGATCGCGGCGATCCGTACCGGCGAGCGCGCCCGCGTCGACGAGGACCAGCCCGTCGAGCTTCAGCCGCTGGCCGCCGAACTCAACGCGCTGGCGGCGGACGGCGAACGCGCGCTGGCGACCGCGCGGACATCGGCGGCCAATCTGGCCCATGCGCTGAAGACGCCGGTCGCCACGCTGGCGCTCGATCTGGCGGACGACCCGCCCCGCGCCGCGCAGGTCGCGCGGATCGACGCGACGATCCGCCACCACCTTGCCCGCGCGCGTGTTCAGGCCAGCGCGACCCGCGCCACGATCCGGCTGGCGCCGGCGCTGGCCGATCTGATGGCCGCGATCGGGCGGCTGCATGCCGATCGCGGCCTTGCCCTGTCGGTGGACGTCGCGGACGATGTCGCGGTCGCGATGGATGCGCAGGATGTGGACGAGATCGCCGGCAACCTGATCGACAATGCCGCGCGCCACGCCCGCGCGACGGTGACCGTCACCGCCGTTGCCGAGGGGCGGCAGGTCCTGCTGCGCGTGGTCGATGACGGACCGGGCATCCCCCCGGCAGACCGCATCCGCGCGACCCAAGCCGGCGCGCGGCTGGACGAACGCGGCGACGGTCATGGCTTCGGCCTGGCGATCGCGCGCGAACTGGCCGAGCTTCACGGCGGGCGCCTGATCCTCGACGCGGCGGGCGGCGGCGGATTGTCGGCGACCGTTCTCCTCCCCCGCGCGGCGAGGGCGGAACAGGCGAGCGCATCGTGAACAAGACATGGCCCCGCCCCCCCGGCTTGGTGTAGCGCATCCCGCATGACCGATACTTCCCCCACCGTCCTCGGCATCGATTTCGGCACCACCAATTCGGTCATCGCGCGTGCCGAGGCGGGCCGATCGCAGCTTGTCCCGCTGCAAGCACCCGATGGGGAGGACCCCGTCTTCCGCTCGGCGCTCTGCTTTTGGGAGGATGACGGCATCGCGGTCGAGGCGGGGCCCTGGGCGATCGCGGAATATCTCGACTTTCCGGGCGGCAGCCGGTTCATCCAGTCGTTCAAGTCGGTCGCCGCCTCGGGCGTGTTCGAACATGCCACCGTGTTCGACAAACGCTATCGCTTCGAGGAACTGGGCCGTGCGTTTCTCGACCGGATGGCGGCGCGCAGCGGTGGCGCGCTCGACGGCCGGGCGACGCGGATCGTCGTCGGCCGTCCGGTCGAATATGCCGGGCACCGCCCCGACGAAGCGCTGGCTCGCCAACGCTATGACGCGATGTTCGCGCGGCTGGGGGTGGAAATCCACTATGTCTACGAGCCGCTGGGCGCGGCGTTCAGCTATGCCTCGCGGATCACCGAACCCGCGACCGTGCTGGTCGCCGATTTCGGTGGCGGCACCAGCGACTTCTCCGTCGTCCGCATCGCCGAGGCGGGGACCGCGCGGCGGTGCGAGCCGCTGGGCCATGCCGGTGTGGGTATCGCCGGCGACCGGTTCGACCAGCGGCTGACCGATCATCTGGTCCTGCCCCTGCTCGGCGCGGGCGGCAGATACCGCTCGTTCGACAAGGTACTGGAAATCCCGCGCGGCTATTTCGCCGATTTCAGCGACTGGTCGCGGCTGGCGCTGATGCGCAATCGCAAGACGCTGGCCGAACTGGAGAAGCTGCGCCGTGCCGCCCTCGACCCGGAGGCCATCGGGCGGATGATCGCGATCATCGAGGAGGAACAGGGCTATCGCCTGTACGACGCCGTCGGCCGGGTGAAGCGCGACCTGTCCGCCGCCGACCAGGCCCGTTTCCACTTCGAGGGCGGCGGCCTGTCGATCGAGGCGGAGGTGACCCGCGCCGATTTCGAGGCGTGGATCGCCCCCGATCTCGCCCGGATCGCGCAGGCGGTCGATCGCGCGCTGACGATGGCCGCGACCGGACCGGAGCGCATCGACCGCGTGTTCCTGACCGGTGGCACCTCGCTGATGCCCGCGATCCGGCGGATGTTCGAGATGCGGTTCGGCCCCGACAAGATCGCGAGCGGCGGCGAGCTGACCTCGATCGCACACGGCCTGGCGCTGATCGGCGAACAGCCCGATATCGCCGCCTGGGCGGCATGACGGGGCGGACGGTACGCGCCGTCCGCCCCGCCGGGTTCAGAACCCCTTCTTCAACGTGACGAACCACTGGCGCGGCGCGCCGGTCAGCAGCGTCTGGAACGTACCCTGCGGGTCGCTGGCGACGAAGCCGCCGGTGCCGACCGTGGCGATATACTTCTTGTCGGTCAGGTTGGTGACGCTGCCCTCGATGGCGAAGCCGCCCCACGCCTCGGGGAAGCGATAGCCGATGCTGGCGTCGACCAGCACGCGCCCCGCCACCGACTGGTCGTTCAGATAGGTGTAGTAGCGCTTCGACATATAGTCCGCGCCGACCCTGCCGAAGAAGCGGCTGTCGTCATAGACCAGTTCGCCCTTCACCATGTTCTGCGGCTGGCCGACCACATAGCGACCCGCCTGGGACAACAGATTGCCCTGCCCGTCCCGCACCGTCTGTTGATAGGTCGCGTGATTGTAGGAATAGCTGGCCAGCGCCGAGAAGGCGGGGGTCAGGCGATAGAAGGCGGAGACCTCCGCGCCATAGCTTTCCACGCCGCCGACATTGTTCAGCGTCGGCGGCAGGCCCTGAATCGCGGTACCGATCGAATAGGTCAGCAAACGATCGGAGAAGTCGATATAATAGCCGACCGCCGACAGTTGCAGCCCGCCGCTGCGCACGCGCACGCCGCCCTCGGCCGTCTTCGACTTTTCGGGCCGCACGGTGTTGCGCACCGAATTGAACGCGGTCTGGGTAATCGAGAAGGGCGGCGCGGTCGCGGCGGCGATGAAGGCGCGCATATTCTCGGTATAGCTGGCGAAGACCTCCGCCTGGTTGCCCAGATGCAGCACCGCGCCAACCTGCGGCAGGAACCAGTCCTCGCTTTGAATACGCCCGCGCGCCAGCGTGCCCGCCAGCACATTGGCCTGGTTGCGGACGCGCACGCCCTTCCACCCGCCATTGATGGTCAGCCGGCCGATATCCAGCGTGTCACCGACCGAATATTGCAGCGTCTCGGTATCATATTTGCCGTTCCAGGTCGTCGACATCGGGTTGCGCTGGAAATCGCGCGCGTTGCGGTTCGGCGTGGCGGTGTCGGTCATGCCATAGAGGCGGCGCGCCTGATGCAGCGTGTTGCTCTCATACCAGCCGGTCAGCTCCAGCCGGTTGATACCGGTGGTCAGCGCCAGCCGCGCGATCGTGCCGGCGCGGTTCAGGCTGTATTCGGTCGTGCGGAACGACAGCGGTGCGGGGTTGGTGATCGGCGTGCCATCGGCATTGGGCGCACCCGCCATCGTCGGGTTATAGGGCGTGATCCACGACCCCTGCCCCTTGTTGTGATGATAATAGCTGGTCGAGGTCAGCGACAGGGCATCGGTCAGCTTCGCGTCGAAGGTGATGCCGCCCAGATAGTCGCGGCGCAGGCCGGCGGCATCATAATAGCCGTCGTCCAGCGTGATCCCGCTCGGCAGGCCGTTGGCGACACCGGCATAAGGCGGGGTGAAGCCGGTCAGCGAGCCGTTCGCCTGCCGATAGGCCGCCGCCGCCGCGCCGTTCGTCGCCTGCTTGGCATAGAGGATGGCGAGCGGATAATCGTTGGTGATGTTGTCGTTATAATAGCCGCGACGACGGATGATATCGAGGCTGAGGTCCTGATAGTCGTTCTCGCGCCGGTCGGAGAAGTTGAAGAAACCGGTGATCGAACCCCGGTCGCCGAAGTCCTTCACGACCTTGGCATTGGCCTGATGCTGGCGCTGCGTGCCATAGCCCTTCCACTTGTCGGTCGTCAGATAGGCATAGCTGAGATAGCCCTTCAGGCCGCCGCCCACATCGCCGCTGTCGGCGCGGACGAAGGCGCGGACGGTGTCGTTGCTGCCATAGGTGCCCGAGGCGGCGAGGCCGGCGGTCTCGGACGGCGCGCGGCTGGTGAACTGGATCGTGCCGCCCAGATTGCTGGTCGACGCGGTGCCCAGCGCGCCCGCGCCCTGCGCGACGGTGGTCGCGGTGATGTTCTCGGAAATGATCGCGCGGCTGATGTGCAGGCCGTTGGTCGGACCATAGCTCATGTCGCCCAGCGGCACGCCGTCTAGCGTGAAGCCCAGCTGGTTCTGGCTGAACCCGCGAAGCGAGATGCTGGTCGACCATTCATAGGCGCCGAACGGATCGGCGGACTGGAAATTGACGCCGGGCAGCTTCGAGATCGCCTTGAGCGGCGAGGTGCCGGGGGTCAGCCGGTCGAGATCGGCGGCGGTGACGGTCTGGACCTGGCGGCTTTGCCCGAAGCCCAGCACCACGACATCGCCCGAGGCGTTGGCCTGATCGCCATCCGCCGCGACCGGATCGGCGGTGGCGGGATCGGTGTCGGCAGGACCGGACGTGGTGCCGGTGACGGCGGCCTGCGCGGGCAGCGTCTGCGCCGAGACACCCGATGCGATCAGTGCCAGCGGCGCGACGCCGATCAGAAATTTTACCATGAATTTCGCCCCCAATGGCTCGTTACCCCAATGAAGGGCGCGCATGGGGCCGGGGCGTGACACGCCCACGACAGCGTAATGACCGGTTTGTG
The DNA here is from genome assembly GCF_050274375.1 of Sphingomonas sp. NPDC019816. NCBI lineage: Bacteria > Pseudomonadati > Pseudomonadota > Alphaproteobacteria > Sphingomonadales > Sphingomonadaceae > Sphingomonas > Sphingomonas sp. NPDC019816. Next base: position 20,779 of record NZ_JBNNOB010000038.1, on the reverse strand, counting down.
ACGGAAGCGTGTTGTGGCTTTGCGAGCACGATCCCCCCGGCACGGGGAGAAATGAAACAGGGGCCGGGCAACCTTTCGCTGCCCGGCCCCTTTCCTACCATCCGGCGAGGATCAGCGCGCGATGCCGCCCGCCGCCAGCACCGCCAGTGTGACCAGGTCCCCGGCGGTCGAGGTCATCGGTGCGATCTGCACCGGCTTTTCCATGCCGATCAGCATCGGGCCGATCATCGAGTCGCCGCCCAGCTCGCGCAGCAGCTTGGCCGAGATATTGGCCGACTGGAGACCCGGCATGATCAGGACATTGGCCGGACCCGACAGGCGCGAGAAGGGGAAGTTCGCCATCTGCTTGGGGTTCAGCGCGACGTCGGGCGACATGTCGCCTTCATATTCGAAACCGACCTGCCGCTTGTCGAGCGCGGCCACGCCGTCGCGGACATTGTCGATCCACTGGCCTTCCGGGTTGCCGAAGGTGGAGTAGGACAGGAAGGCGACGCGCGGCTCATGCCCCATGCGGCGGGCGACGGCGGCGGTGCGCTCGGCGATGTCGGCCAGTTCCTCGCCCGACGGACGCTCGTTGACCGTGGTGTCGGCGATGAAGACGGTGTGGCTCTGCCCGACGAGCAGATGGATGCCGAACGGCACCTTGCCGTCGACCGGATCGATGACCCGGCGGATTTCGCGGAAGCTCTGCGCATAGGTGCGGGTGATGCCGGTGATCATTGCATCGGCCTGGCCCAGTTGCAGCATCACCGAGCCGAAGATGTTGCGGTCCTGGTTGATCAGCCGCTCGGCATCGCGCTTCAGATAGCCGCGACGCTGAAGCCGTTCGTACAGGAACTCGACCATCTGCGGCACCATCTCCGAGGTGCGGCTGTTATGGACTTCATATTCCTGCGGGTTGGTGACGCCCAGCGCCTTCAGGCGGTCGTACACATCGTCGCGACCGACCAGGACGGGCGTGCCGTAACCGCCTTCCTTGAAGGCAATGGCGGCACGCAGGACGACTTCCTCTTCGCCCTCGGCGAACAGTACGCGCTTCGGATGCGCGCGGGCGCCCTCGTACGCGAGCGTCAGCACCGAGGTCGTCGGGTTGAGGCGCGCGCGCAGCTTCTGGCGATAGGCATCCATGTCGAGGATAGGGCGCGTCGCCACGCCCGAGTCCATCGCCGCCTTCGCCACCGCCGAGGGGACCAGTTCCATCAGGCGCGGGTCGAACGGCGCGGGGATGATATATTCGGGGCCGAACGTGTGCTGCGTGCCATAGGCCAGCGCCACTTCCTCCGGCACGCGCTGGCGGGCCAGTTCGGCGATCGCGTTGGCGGCGGCGATCTTCATCTCGTCGTTAATGCCGGTCGCGCGCACGTCGAGCGCGCCGCGGAAGATGAAGGGGAAGCCGATGACGTTGTTGACCTGGTTCGGATAGTCCGAACGCCCCGTCGCCACGATCGCGTCGGGCCGTGCGGCCTTGGCGAGTTCGGGGCGGATTTCCGGCTCGGGATTGGCCATCGCGAAGATGATCGGCGACGGCGCCATGTCCTTGACCATCTCGGGCTTCAGCGCGCCCGCCGCCGACAGGCCCAGGAACACGTCGGCACCCGACAGCGCCTCGGTCAGCGAGCGACGGTCGGTGACGGCGGCGTGCGCCGACTGCCACTGGTTGATGTCCTCGCGGCCCTGATAGATGACGCCGGTACGGTCGCACATGATGACGTTTTCGTGCCGGACGCCCATCGCCTTCATCAGTTCGGTACAGGCGATCGCCGCCGCCCCCGCGCCGTTGACGACGACCTTGATCTCGTCGAGCCGCCGGTCGGTCAGCAGGCACGCGTTGATGAGACCCGCCGCGCAGATGATCGCGGTGCCGTGCTGGTCGTCATGGAAAACCGGGATGTTCATCCGCTCGCGCAGGGTCTGCTCGATGATGAAGCATTCGGGCGCCTTGATGTCTTCCAGGTTGATACCGCCGAAGCTCGGCTCCATCAGTTCGATCGCGTCGATGATCCGGTCGACATCCTCGGTCTTCAGCTCGATATCGATCGAGTCGACATCGGCGAAACGCTTGAAGAGGACGGCCTTGCCCTCCATCACCGGCTTGGAGGCGAGCGCGCCCAGATTGCCGAGGCCCAGAATCGCCGTGCCGTTGGAAATGACCGCGACCAGATTGCCCTTGGCGGTATAGTCATATGCGGTCGCGGGATCGTGGGCGATCGCCTGCACCGGCACCGCGACGCCGGGCGAATAGGCCAGCGCTAGGTCGCGCTGCGTCGCCATCGGCTTGGAGGCGATGATCTCGATCTTGCCGGGGCGTCCCTCGGAATGGAACAGCAGGGCCTCGCGCTCGGAGAACTGGTCGGTGGGTTCGTCGGACATGCGCGCGGCCTTCGATGCTGTGGATACAAGGACGCTACGGCTCTTGGAGGTTTCGGGCACGGCTGACAAGCCTGTCACGCAGCCCTTTTGCCGCCCTAGGCAAGCCGAACCATGAGCCTTATAAGTTCATCTATGGAGCATGAGCCCGGCATTTTCGAGCAGCGTGACGAGGCGGCGGAAGCGCTGTCGTTGGAGCGTGCCCGTGCGGATTATGCCGCCGGGCGGTATCATGACCACGCCACCGTTTCCGCTTGGCTCCGTACCTGGGGCACCCCGAACCGCAAATCGTTTCGCGAATGGCTCAAGTCGTCTGGCTGAACGAGGCCCTCGACCAGCTCGATCTCATCGTCACCTATTTGGAAGCCTTTGATCCTGAAGCCGCTGCGCGAATCGCGCAACGGCTGGTCGATCTGGGCGAAAGCCTGCGAGACTTCCCTCGCCGCGGTCGCCCCGCTGCGGATGGGACCCGCGAGCTTGTGACGGTTCCTCCCTATATTCTCAGCTATGACGTGGACGGCGACATCGTTTCGATCGTCGGCATCCGTCATGGCGCACGCAATCTGGATTCCCGCCTCCCATGACCACCCCCACCCCGATGATGGCGCAGTATCTGACGCTGAAGGCCGAGGCCGAGGATTGCCTGCTCTTCTATCGGATGGGCGATTTCTTCGAGCTGTTCTTCGATGATGCGCGCATCGCGTCGGGCGTGCTCGACATCGCGCTGACCTCGCGCGGGGAGCATGGCGGCGAGAAGATTCCGATGTGCGGCGTGCCGGTCCATGCCGCGACGGCCTATCTGCAACGCCTCATCAAGGCCGGGCACCGCGTCGCCATCGCCGAGCAGACCGAAACCCCCGCCGAAGCCAAGGCGCGCGGCGGCTCCAAGGCGCTGGTGTCGCGCGGCATCGTTCGCGTGGTGACGGCGGGCACGTTGACCGAAGAGGCGCTGCTCGACGCCAAGTCCGACAACTGGTGCGTCGCGATCGGCGAGGCGGGCGGCGCGGTGGCCTTGGCCGCCGCCGACATCTCGACCGGGCGGTTCGTGGTGATCGACGTGAAGGCGGATGCGCTGGGAGCCGAACTTGCCCGCCTGGCCGCCGCCGAGGTGGTCACCGCCGAAAACGCCGCGCATGCCGATGCGGCCTCCACGCTGCGGCCCTCCGCGACCTTTGACAGCGGCAGCGGCGAGGATCGGCTGAAGCGGCTGTACGGCGTCGCGACGCTCGACGGGTTCGGCCAATTCACCCGCGCCGGGCTGTCGGCGGCGGGCGGGCTGGTCGCCTATCTCGACCACACCGCCAAGGGCGCCCTGCCCTTCCTGCGCCCGCCTGTCCTGAGCCAAGCGGCCGGAGCCATGGCGATCGACGCGGCGACGCGTGAGAGTCTGGAACTGACCCAGACGGCGAACGGCCAGCGCAAGGGTTCGCTGCTCGACGCGGTGGACCGGACGGTGACGGGCGCAGGCGCGCGCGCGCTGGCGGGCGACATCGGCGCGCCGCTGATGGACCGCGATGCGATCGAGGCACGGCTCGATCTGGTGCAGCATTTCCATGACGATGCCGCGCTGCGTGAGCGGTTGCGCGCGACCTTGCGGGCGCTGCCCGATATCGGCCGTGCGATCGGGCGGATCGCGGCGGGGCGCGGAAGCCCCCGCGATCTGGGGCAGTTGCGCGACGGACTCGACGGCGCCTGGGCACTGTCGGAGCAGCTGGCGGACGGCCCGCCCCTGCTGCGCGACACCACGCCGCGTCTGCGCGGACATGGCGCGCTGATCGACCTGCTCCGCCGCGCGCTCGTACCCTCGCCGCCGATCGAGGCGAGCGAGGGCGGCTATATCGCGGCGGGCTATGACGTGGCGCTCGACGATCTGCGCGATGCAGGCGCCGGAGGCCGCCGCGCCATTGCCGCGCTGGAGGCTGAGTTCCGCCAGAAGACCGGCATCACCGCGCTGAAGATCCGCCATAACGGCGTGCTCGGCTATCATGTCGAGGTCCCTGCCCGCTCGGCCGATGCGCTGATGAAGCCGGAGTCGGGTTTCACCCATCGCCAGACGCTGGCGGGCGTGGTCCGCTTCAACACGCCCGAACTGCATGAAGTCGCGAGCAAGGTGGCACAGGCCGGCGCCCATGCGCTGGCGGCGGAGGCCGCGCATCTGGAGGAGCTGACCGCCGCCGCGCTGGCCTCACGCGAAGGCATCGCCGCGACGGCGGACGCGCTCGCCCGACTCGACGTGGCGAGCGGCCTTGCCGAACGTGCGGTCGAGGGCGGCTGGGTCCGCCCCGAACTGGTCGATCACGCCTGTTTCGAGGTCACGGGCGGACGTCACCCGGTGGTCGAAGCCGCCGTGGCGCGCTCGGGCGAGCGGTTCGTCGCCAATGACTGTTCGCTGTCGGAATCCTCGCGGCTCTGGTTGGTCACGGGTCCGAACATGGGTGGTAAGTCGACCTTCCTCCGACAGAACGCCCTGATCGCGGTGCTGGCGCAGGCCGGATCCTATGTCCCCGCCACCCATGCCAGGATCGGGCTGGTCGACCGGCTGTTCAGCCGGGTCGGCGCATCGGACAACCTCGCGCGCGGGCGCTCGACCTTCATGGTCGAGATGGTCGAAACCGCCGCGATCCTGGCGCAGGCGACCCCACGCAGCTTCGTCATCCTCGACGAAGTGGGACGCGGCACGTCCACCTATGACGGCCTGGCCATCGCCTGGGCGGTGGTGGAGGCGATCCATGAGGATAATCGCTGCCGCTGCTTGTTCGCGACGCACTATCACGAGCTGACTCGACTGGCCGAACGCTGCGAGGCGCTGTCGCTCCACCATGTCCGCGCGCGCGAGTGGAAGGGCGAGCTGGTCCTGCTGCATGAGGTCAGCGAGGGTCCGGCGGATCGCTCCTATGGTCTGGCGGTGGCGCGGCTGGCGGGGATGCCGCCCGCGACGGTGGCGCGCGCCAAGGCGGTGCTCGCCAAGCTGGAGGCCGGACGCGCCAAGACCGGCGGGCTGGCGGCCGGGCTCGACGACCTGCCCCTGTTCGCCGCCGCCGCCCAGATCGAGGAGGAACAGTGCGACGCGATCCGGGCGGAGGTGGAGAAGCTTGACGTCGACGCGCTCTCGCCGCGTGAGGCGCTGGATGCGCTGTATAAGCTGAAGGCCTTGGCGAGGGAGGGCTGACACCCTTCCCCCTTCCCACCCCGGCGAAGGCCGGGGTCCAGTTGCGATAACCGATCGAAGGTGGGATGCTATTACCTCCCCCTCGCCACCTGGCGCGCCACCGTCTTGGTGGAATCTGGGCTCCGGCCTTCGCCGGGGTGAAAGAAGGGAGCGCGCCCTCCCCACCCTTCGTTCAGCCTGAGCGAAGTCGAAGGCCACGCTCCATCCGTGGCCGCAAGCGCAATCCGTGCCCTTCGACTTCGCTCAGTGCGAGCGGACGTTGGGATAGCTGGCAAGGTGCCCAGCACCCACCATCACATCAAATCCGGGAAAGTGGGGAGCTTCTGTTGCCCGGTGCTCCCCGTACCGCTGGATTCCCCTTCTGTTGCCCGGTGGGGTCCGACCGCGCTATTTTGGTGTAATGTCAGGCCGTGAGGCCCTCAATTACGCCGCAATCGCGAGTGCTTCGTTATCGTTGGCACTTGTGTGTAATGGGCCGTTGCGGTGGTCCCATTCCGAACGAAAACAGCGCTTTTCAACACACGTCGATCCTGGTTCGGCCCCGTCAGAAACGGTGTCCAAGTACACCACCTTTTATGGTGGAGCCGCCGGGTACTGCCCCCGGGTCCGCTGCGTCTATTACACGCCGCAGTTTATCGTCATAGCCGGGTGAAACCCGGCACGAACGGATATAGGAAGCCGCGTGGCATTACGCAAATGCCTTTCGCTCGCCCCATTTTGGGTCCATGGGGTCGCGCATGTTGACCCAGCGGTCCCGTTATGCGTTGCGCGCGATGCTGTTCCTCGCGGAAATGCCGCCGGCCGGTCCGCCGACCTCGATGACGCGCATCGCGGCGGAGGCCAATGTGCCGCGCAAGTTCTTGGAGCTGATCCTCGCCGATCTGAAGGGCGCGCAACTGCTCGACAGCCAGCGGGGCAAGATGGGCGGCTATCGCCTCGCCCGCGCGGCGCATCTGATCTCGCTGGGCGACATCATCCGCACGATCGAAGGACCGCTGGCGCTGGTGCCGTGCGTCAGCCGCACCGCCTATCGCCCCTGCAATGATTGCAAGAGCGAGGCGGACTGCGCCATCCGCCATGCGATGATGCGCGTGCGGGACGAGACGGCGCGGATCCTCGACGGCACCAGCCTGGCCGACGCCACCGCCAAGAAGCTGGCGGCGGCGTAAATCCGTCTATCCCTCCCCTGCCGGGGAGAAATTTCAGACCTTTGCCAGAGACAGGATTTTCAAGACCGCCCCGCGCGCAGCTCGTCACGGATTTCGCGCAGCAGCGCGATGTCGGTCGGCTCGGCCTTGGGCGTCTCGGCCGCCTTGGCCTTTTCATGCTCGAACAAGGCGGTCGCGCGGTTCACCGTGCGCACCAGCAGGAAGATGATGAAGGCGACGATCACGAAATTGACCGCCTGCGTCACGAACGCGCCATAGCCCAGCAGCGGCACGCCCGCCTTCTTCAGTGCTGCATAATCGGTCAGCGAGCCCGTATAATTGGCCGGAATCGGCCCCATACGCAGGAAATAGCTGGAGAAATCCAGCCCGCCGAAAATCTTGCCAATCACCGGCATCAGTACGTCGTCGGTCAACGACGTCACGATCTTGCTGAACGCCGCGCCGATGATCACCGCCACCGCCAGGTCCAGGACATTGCCCCGCGCGATGAAAGCGCGGAATTCCTTGAGCATCGCCCACTCCTTCTGTTTGCGTGGTCGCCCAAGGGTATCGTCGCTTTTCCCCTTCGCCAAGGGACGCGCGCGTCTTATATAGACCAGACAGTTGACAGAGGAATATTCGAATGCGTCGTCCCGTTCTTGCCCTGACCCCGGTCGTGATGGCCGTCGCCCTGTCCGGCTGCGGCATGAACAGCGTGCCCACCGCGGAGGAAAATGTGAACGCGAAATGGGCCGACGTCCAGGCCGCCTATCAGCGCCGCGCCAACCTGATCCCCAATCTGGAAGCCACGGTGAAGGGCGCCGCCGCCTCGGAAAAATCCATCCTGACCGACGTGGTCAACGCGCGCGCGCGGGCGACCTCGGTCCAGGTCAACGCCAAGGACCTGTCTGACCCCGCCAAGATGCAGCAGTTCGCACAGGCGCAAGGGCAGTTGAGCGGCTCGCTCGGCCGCCTGCTCGCCAATGTCGAGGCCTATCCGAACCTGAAGAGCCAGGATAATTTCCAGACGCTGATGAGCCAGCTCGAGGGCACCGAGAACCGCATCAACATCGCTATCGGCGACTACAACAAGGCGGTGCAGGCGTATAACACGCGCATCCGCACCTTCCCCGACGCGATCGGTGCCAAGGTCTTCTACGGCGCCAAGCCCAAGACGCCCTATCAGGCGACTACGCCGGGGGCCGAGAACGCGCCCAAGGTGAATTTCGATAGCTGATCGATTTCCCATGACCCGGTTCACCCGGCTGCTTCGCCCGGTCCTCGGGCTCTGGCTGATCCTCTGCGCCGTCCCCGCGATGGCGCAGAGTTTTCCCAAGTTCGACGGTCTGGTCGTCGATGCGGCGAACAAGATCGACCCCGCGACCAAGGCGCAGTTGGAGGCGAAGCTGGAAGCGCTGCAAAAGGATACCGGCCGCCAGCTGGTCGTCGCGACCATCCCGGACCTGCAGGGCTATCCGATCGAGGATTATGGGTATCGGCTGGGCCGCGCCTGGGGTGTCGGCCTGAAGGATGCCGATAACGGCGCGATCCTGTTCGTCGCGCCCAATGAGGGCAAGGGTCAGCGCGGCCCCCGGCTGGAGGTCGGGCGCGGATTGGAGCCGATTCTGACCGACGCCTGGTCGTCGCAGATGATCCGCACGCTGATGCTGCCCCGCCTGCGCGAATCGAGCGACATATCGGGCGCACTGAATGCGGGCGCGGATGCGGTGATCGCACAGCTCCGCGCCTCGCCCGAGGAAGCCCAGGCCAAGGTGGCCGAGGCCGCCAAGCAGTTCGACCGCCAGCATCGGCGCGGTGGCGGCGACGGCGACGGCGACGGCTTTCCCATCCTGATCGTGCTGGTCATCTTCATCGGCGGGTTCGTCGTACTGACGATCCTACGCCGCAAACAGGGCCAGCGTTTCCACGACGATGACGATGATGACCGTGGCGGCGGTGGCGGGGGCGGCCGTCGCGGCGGCGGGGCCTGGCCGATCATCCTTTGGGGCCCCGGCTGGGGCAGCGGCGGCGGATCGGGAGGCGGCTGGAATTCGGGCGGATCGTCCGGCGGGGGCAGCGACGGATCGTGGTTCGGCGGCGGCTTTACCGGCGGCGGCGGGGGTGATTTCGGCGGCGGCGGCGCATCGGGGGATTGGTGAGATGTTGAGCGAAGCCGATAGCGACCTTGTCACCGCTGCCGTCGCGCGCGCCGAAGCGACGACCGATGCCGAGATCGTCACCATCGTTGCGCCCCGTTCGGACGAGTATCGCGACATCGCCTTATGGTTCGCCGCGCCCGCCATGCTGCTGGTGCCGTTGTTCGCGGCGCTATTCCCCGATCTGGGGCTGAAGCTGCTGGCGCTGGTCCATGACGCGTGGAGCGCGCCGGGCGAGGACCTGATCCTGGGCGCGGTGATGATCGCGCAGATTCTGGTCTTCGGCCTGGTCTTCGTGTTGCTCGGCCCCGTGACGCGGCGCATCGCGCTGGTGCCCAAGAGCATCCGTCACGCCCGCGTCCGGGCGCGCGCGGTCCTTCTGTTCCGCGTCTCGGCCGAGCGGCGGACCGACAGCCGCTACGGCGTGCTGCTCTACCTCTCCGAGGACGAGCATATGGCCGAGATCGTCGCCGACTCCGGGCTGACCGGCAAGGTCGGGCCGGAGACTTGGGGCCGGGCGATGGCGGTGATGCTGCCGCATGTTGCGAAGGGGAATGTCGGCGAGGGGATGAGCGCGGCGGTCGAGCGCATCGGGCTTGTGCTCAACCAACATTTCCCCAAGACGGCGGCCGACACCAACGAACTGCCGGACAGACCCATCTCGCTATGACCGATCCCCGTATGGACGCCCCCCTCGAAACCCTGGCCGAGGGGCGGTTCCTCGCGCTGCGCAAGCGCGGCCATTGGGAATATGCCGACCGACCGCGCAACATCCGCGCCGCCGTGATCCTGGCAGTGGAGGACGACCATATCCTGCTGGTCGAGCAATTCCGCATCCCCGTAGGCGCCCCCTGCCTAGAAATGCCCGCCGGCCTAATCGGGGACGAGACCGAGGGAGAAGCGGTGCTCGACGGCGCGGCGCGCGAGTTGGAGGAGGAAACCGGCTATCGCCCGTCCAGGATCGAGGCGCTGGGGGAGTTCTGCTCCTCGCCCGGCATGACGTCGGAGCGGTTCACACTGGTCCGTGCGAGCGGCCTGGTGAAGGTCGGCGAAGGTGGTGGCGATTCGGACGAGCAGATCGTCGTGCACCGGGTGAAGTTGTCCGAGGTTCCGGCCTTCATCGCCGAACGACGGGCGGCGGGCGTCGTGATGGATGCCAAGCTGCTGCTGTTGCTGAGCGGCGGCATCTTGGGCTTTTAACTTCACGCGAAGCCGCGAAGACGATTTATCGCGCGGAGACGCGGAGGCGCAGAGATGTCGTATTCGCGGCAGCGAAATATCTCTTCAACCAGCCGTTTGTAATGCGCGTCCGATGCCACCAGATACGCCACCTCCGCGCTCTCTGCGCCTCCGCGTGAACCCATTCTGAAAATCTTCGCGTCATCGCGGCTTCGCGAGAACAGATCGCGACACGCGGGAACCTACAGAATGACGTCAAGAAGGTTGGTTCGCGCAGAGGCGCGGAGGGCGCAGAGAGGGCTTGCTCGCGGAAGCGACATTCCCCTCCAACAGGCCGGTTATGATGCGATCCCGATGCCGCCGGGCGCGACACCTCCGCGTCTCCGCGCCTCCGCGCGAACCCACCTTCTCAAGCGCTGCGCGTGCGAAAGAAAAAGCGCCCCGGTTTCAACCGGAGCGCTCGAACATCAGCGGAAATTGTCAGCGTAGCTTTGCAGCTTCAGCGTCTTTTGCGGCGTCGGCACGACATGATGGTCGAGGCCCTCGCGCTGGCAATAGGCGATCGCCTCTTCCAGCGTCGCGAAGGTCAGGCGCAGCTGCTCCCGCGTGTCGCCGCTGCCGGCCCAGCCGGTCAGGGGATCGGGCTTTTTCGCCTCGGTCGGTTCGAATTCGAGTTGCCAGCGATCGGTCCGGTACTTGCCGGATTGCATCGCGTTCTTGGGGCGCTGGAAGATGCGAGCAGTGGCCATAATGTCTGTCCCTTATCGCGAACCGGCGGCTCTTGCATCCGCCTTTTTCGTGCGCAGTGTCGCGGAGGCCGCCGCCGGGTCGTCGGGCCAGGGATGGCGGGGGTAGCGGCCCCGCATTTCCTTGGCCACCGCGCTCCAGCTGCCCGCCCAGAAATCGGGCAAATCGCGCGTCGTCTGGATCGGACGCCCAGCGGGCGAGGTCAGGCTGAGAACCAGCGGCACGCGCTCCGTCCCGATCACCGGATGCTCCGCCAGCCCGAAGAGCGCCTGCACGCGTAACTCGACGCGCGGGCCGCCTTCGGCCGCATAATCAATCGCATGGGTGCTGCCCGCCGGGCTGGTGAAGTGCGACGGCGCCATCGAATCGATCCGGCGCTGGTCGTTCCAATCGACCAGATTGCGGATCGCCTCGGTCAGCGTACCGGTCGCGATGGCATCCAGCCGCCGCTTGCCCGCCACCAGCGTAGGCAGCCAGTCGTCGAGCAGCTCGATCAACGTCTCGTCGTCGAGCGCCACCCCGGCATAGGCGGCGCGCGCACGATAGGCCCCCGCCGCCTCGCTCCACGGCAGCAGCGACAGGCCGTGCGTCCGCACCCCCTCGACCAGCGCCTCCGCGATGGCCTCGGCCGATGCGCCCGAATCAGGACCGCTCGACAGGCGGAGCCCGCCCAATCGTCGTTCGCGCAAGGCCTCGATGCCGCCGGTCGCGGGGTTGAAGGTCACGGTGCGGCGCGTCTCGATCCGATCGGCGAACAGCGCCTCGACGGTGGCGAGGTCAAGCGGCGTGGCGGACAGGATGCGCGCGCCCGACGCCGCCCCTTGCGTCTCGCCGACCGCCAGCCATTCCGCACCCGCCAGCGCCGAGGCCGGATCGAGCCGGAAGCCGCGCCCGCCGACGCTGGCCCAATTCTCGCCCGTCCCGTCGCGCCGCCGCGCCACCCGGTCGGGATAGGCGAGCGCGAGGCAGACCCCCGCCGCATGATCCCATGCTTCCTGCTCGACCGACTTGGGGGCGAGGCTCGTCCAGCGCTTGGCCATCTGCCGCGCTGCTTCGGCCTTGGGACCGCGCTCGCTCCGCCAGCGGCGCAGGCGCTGTTCGACATCGACATCCTGCCCGCCGATGCCCCGCTCGCCGAGCAGCACCGCGACCTCGGCGGCGGTGGCGGCGAGGCCCCGCTCGCCGCTGCGGATCAGCATATGCGCAAGACGCGGGGGCATGGGCAGTTTGGCGATCGCCTTGCCATGCGCGGTCGGGCGGCTGCTGTCGTCCAGCGCCTCCAGCACGGTAAGGCGCGCGCGGGCTTCGGCGACGGCGGCCTCGGGGGGTGGATCGAGCCAGGGGAGCGCGCGCGGATCACCGACGCCCCACAGCGCGGTGCCGAGCAACAGCGCCGACAGGTCCGCCTCCAGGATTTCGGGCGGATCGAAACGCGGCAAGCCCGCCGTCGCGGCTTCCTCCCACAGGCGATAGGCGACGCCTGGCGACTGGCGCGCGGCGCGGCCTGCACGCTGGATGACGGCGGCCTGGCTGGCGCGTTCGGTGACGAGTCGGGTCATCCCCGCCGCGCGGTCGTAGCGCGGACGGCGGGCGAGCCCCGAATCGACCACGATCCGCACCCCATCGAGCGTCAGGCTGGTCTCCGCGATCGAGGTGGCGAGCACGATCCGCCGCCGTCCCTCGGGGTCTCGCCGGATCGCCGCGCGCTGGGCCGCCGGGTCGAGCGAGCCGTGGAGTTCGTGGACTGCGATGCTGTCGGGCAGGTTCGCCAGCCGTTCGGCGGTGCGCGCGATCTCGGCGGTGCCGGGCAGGAAGGCCAGGATGTCGCCCTCCGCCTCGTCCTGAAGCGCGCGGCGGATGGCGGCGGCGACCAAGTCCTCGATTCGCGCCTCCGCCGCCCGGCCGAGATGGCGCAGGGTCAGCGGATAGCTGCGCCCCTCGCTCTCGATCACGGGCGCGTCGCCCATCAAGCTGGAGAAGCGGCGGCCGTCGAGCGTCGCCGACATGGCGACCAGCCGCAGGTCGGGCCGCAGGCCCGCCTGCGCGTCGAGCGCCAGCGCCAGGCCGAAATCGCCGTCGAGGCTCCGCTCATGCACTTCGTCGAACAGCACCACCGACACGCCCGCCAGTTCGGGATCGGCCTGAATGCGCGCGACGAAGATACCTTCGGTGACGACGGTCACGCGGGTCGCCGCGCTGACCTTCGTATCCATGCGGGTGGCATAGCCGAAGGTGCGGCCGACCGGCTCCTCGGCGAGCGCGGCCATGCGCTCGGCGGCGGCACGCGCGGCGAGGCGGCGGGGGGAGAGGAGCAGGACTTCGCCGGTGCACCAGGGCTGGTCGAGCAGCGCTGGCGCGACGGCGGTGGTCTTGCCCGCACCCGGCGGCGCGACGAGGACGGCGTTGGGGGTGTCGGCGAGCGCGGTCAGCAGGTCGGGCAGGACGGCGGTGACGGGCAGGGTCATGGCGCTGCGATACGGGGTTTGGCGGGCGGGGTGAAGAACCCCTGCCACACCTCCGCTTAGCCCCGACGTCCGTTCAGCTCCCCACCTCCGTTCAGCCTGAGCGTAGTCGAAGGCCACGGGAAAGCCTGTCCGATTGGCGAATGTTGGGGCGTAGGCTTCGACTTCGCTCAGCCTGAACGGAGGTTGGGATGATAGCCCTGCCGGGCGTACCGCCCCGGCGAAGGCCGGGGCCCAGCTTCCACCACGCCGGTGGCGCGCTATGCGAAGCGGGGGAGGCACCGCGTCGCGCCTTCGATCATTTACGACAACTGGACCCCGGCCTTCGCCGGGGTGGTGCTGGATTTGGGGCCTCGGGAAAGCCTAATACGCCCGCGCGACCGCGAACTCGACCGCCTCGATCATCGCGCTCTTCGCCGGACCATCGGCGAAGCCTCGGATCGCCTCGATCGCCAGCCCACCATAATGCCGCGCGCGCGCCATCGTATCATCGACCGCCCGGCTCTTGCGGACCAGCGCAATGGCGTGAGCGAAGTCCTCGTCCGAGGTACGTCGTCCCTCGACCGCGTCCTTCCAGAACTGCCGCTCTTCCTCATTGCCGCACGCATAGGCCAGGATCACCGGCAGGGTCATCTTGCCCTCGCGGAAATCGTCGCCCGCATCCTTACCCATCGTGCCGGCGTCCGACACATAGTCGATCGCATCGTCGATCAACTGGAATGCGATGCCCAGGTTGCGCCCATAGGCCTCCAGCGCCAGTTCCTCCGCCTCGGGCCGCTCGGCGACGACCGCCGCGATACGACAGGCGGCGGCGAAGAGTGCTGCGGTCTTGGCGTCGATGATCGACAGATAGCGTTCCTCAGGGAGGCCCACCTGTCGCACGGCGGTCAGCTGGTTGACCTCGCCCTCGGCGATCACCGCCGAGGCACCCGACAGGATGTTCAGCACCTTCAGGCTACCGGCATCGACCATCAGCTGGAAGGAGCGGCTGAACAGGAAGTCGCCGACCAGCACGCTGGCGGGATTGCCCCAAATGATGTTGGCCGTCCGCCGCCCGCGCCGCAGATCCGATCCGTCGACGACATCGTCGTGGAGCAGCGTGGCGGTGTGGATGAACTCGACCGCCGCCGCCAGGACATGGTGGCTGGTGCCCTGATAGCCCAGCAGTTGCGCGCTGGCGAGCGTCAGCATCGGGCGCATCCGCTTGCCGCCGCCCGAGATCAGATGCCCGGCCAATTGCGGGATCAGCGGGATCTCCGAGCGCATCCGGTCGATGATGACCTGGTTCACGGCGTTCATGTCGTCGGCCACCAGCCGGATCATCGGGTCCAGCGAGGGCGCGGGCTTGGCGAGGCGGGTGGCGGTTACGGTCATGGGCAGGTAAGAGCCTCTGGCGACAACGCTTGCCGAACGCAAGCCTAAGCGCAAAAGGGCGCACGTGAAATCGTGCGCCGCACATGCCATAGGGAGCTAGGCCACTCATGTCCGACACCGTGCTGACCGGCTATCGCCAGTCGATCGACAATATCGATGCCGCGCTGGTCTTCATGCTGGCCGAGCGGTTCAAGATCACCCAGGCGGTCGGACGCTACAAGGCGGAGAACGAGCTGCCCCCCGCCGATCCGAACCGCGAGGAGGCGCAGATCGGGCGGCTGCGCCAACTGGCGAGCGATGCGCAGCTGGACCCCGAATTTTCCGAGAAATTCCTGCGCTTCATCATCGATGAGGTCATTCGCCACCATGAAGGCTTTCGCGGCTGATGGCGTTCCTGCTGGCGATCGAGGGCGCGGACGGCGCGGGGAAAGCGACCGCGACGGCGGCGGTGACCGAGCGGCTGAACGCCGCCGGCGTGTCGGCGGCGGCCCTGTCCTTCCCGCGCTATGCAGAGACGGTCGGCGGCTGGGCGCTGGGGGAGTATCTGGCGGGCCGCCTGCCCCACGCTGCCGCGCCTGAGACGGCGGCGACGCTCTACGCGCTCGACCGATTCGAATCGCGCCCGCACCTGATCGAGCTGGCGGAGCGCCATGACGTCATCGTCTTCGACCGCTATATCGCGTCGAACATGGCCTATCAGGCGGCGCAGGTGCCGGCGGAGCAAGCCGAGGCGCTGCTGCAATGGATCGAGCGGCTGGAGACGGTGCAGTTCCGCCTGCCGGCACCCCATCTGTCGGTCTATCTCGACACGCCGCTCGACATCGCGCGCGAATTGATCGCCAAGAAGCACAAGCGCAGCTACACCGACGACACCTATGACGCCTATGAAGCCGATCTGGGGCTTCAGGCGCGAGTACGGGCCAACTACGCCGCGATGGCGGACGGCGCGATGCTGGGGGAATGGGTGACGGTATCGACGGTGGCGCATGGCGGCTTGCGTGATCCGGCGGCGATCGCGGATGAGATCACGGCGCTGGCGATGGAGCGACTGCGCTAACTGTTCCCCGGCGAAGGCCGGGGCCCAGTTTCTAAGCGCTATCGAAGGCGCGGGGCACTTGCCTTCCACGCGACGTTCTGGCGCGCCATCAGCCTTGTAGGAACTGGGCCCCGGCCTTCGCCGGGGGACGGATTTCTTCGACCTGCGGACTTCGCCTTCGGCTGGGGATGGAAACCATTGATCTCACGCGAAGCCGCGATGCCGCGACGAAGAAGAATATGGTTCGCGCGGAGGCGCGGAGAACGCGGAGGTGTCGTACCTGCGGCTCTTGCCGCCTTTCTTCCTTGAGCGATCGAAGAAAAAGGACTGCGCGCTCCCGCGCGCGATACCTCTCTGCGTCCTCTGCGCCTCTGCGCCTCTGCGCGAAACAAGATCTTCGCGGCATCGCGTGAAGCATAATCCCCGCGACGCCCTCAGTTCGACGCGCGGATGGTCCCCGCCAGCGGCGCGAAGCGGGCGACCTGCTGGCCGACCAGGCGCAACTGCCCCTCGACCGTCGGATCGCTGATCTGGCCTTCCGCATCGAATCGCGTCTGCTGCGTGTTGACCGCCGCCGCGAAGGGTGTGGGCCAGCCGCGCAGCGCATGGACGATCGAGCGCAGCGCCGCGATGGTCGAACCCGTCGCCTGCCAACCATAAGCGGTCGCGATCAACCCGACCGGCAGGTCGGCGAAATAGGGGCGGTCGTCCTTCGCGGTCTCTTCCAGCAGGTCGAGCGCGTTCTTCACGAGGCCGGAGATGCTGCCATGATAGCCGGGACTGGCAATGATGATCGCCGAGGCCTGTCGCACGGTATCGACGAAGGCTCGCTCCGCCTCGATCCGTTCGGCCGCGCGCGGATCGTAGAGCGGCAGGCGCGCCAGATCCTCGCCGCCGAAGACATGGGTACGGAACCCCTCATCCGCGGCCGCCGTCATCGCGATCCGCAGCGCTCGCTCGGTCGACGAGACGCTGCCGATCGTGCCGCCGATGCCGACGACGAGCGGGGAAGAAGATGCACTGGCCATGCCGAGCCTTTCACCCCGGAGGGGCGGGCGGGGCAAGCGTTAAGTTTGCGCAACGCCTTCGGTTGCGATGGTACGGATCCGGCCCTATCCCGGATGACAGGGAGATGACGGATGCGTGTCTGGGCCTTGGGATTCGTCGCGTGGCTTGCCGGTCCGGTCGCGGCGCAGGAGGTACGGCAAAGCGCGCCGCCCCCCGGTATCGCGAAACCCGCACCCGGCGCTCCGGCGGGCTGGAGCATCACCATCGGTGCCGCGCCCGTGCTCGGTCCGGCCTGGCAGGGGGCGCGCGACATGGTGCTGTCGCTGTTTCCCGATCTGCGGGTGAATTATGGCGATGCGCTCTTCGCCTCGGTGCCCGACGGGATCGGGTGGAATGCGGTGCGCGGCGACGGCTGGCGGATCGGGCCGCTGGTGAAGGTCCGCTTCGGCCGTGACGAGCGCGATGGCGGCTCGCCCTTCCTGATCGCAGGGGACAGCGACGCGCTGGAGGGCATGGGCAATATCAAGGCGGCGGGTGAAGTCGGCGGCTTCGTCGAGAAATCCTTCGGCCCGCGCCAGGCCTGGCGTATACGGGCGGAGGTACGGCAGGGGTTTGGCGGGCATGACGGTGTGGTCGCGGACCTGTCGGCGGCCTATCGCACGCGGATCGGTGGCGCGATCGTCAGCGCGGGTCCGCGCACGACGCTGGCCAGCGCGCCGTTCATGCGGACCTATTTCGGTATTTCGACGGCGCAGGCGGCGCGTACCGGCCTGGCGCGCTATCGCCCGGATGGCGGGGTGCTGTCCTACGGACTGGGGGGCAACGTCATCCGCCCCTGGGTCGCCGCAGCGCGCTGACCCTGTTCACCAGCCTGGAGCGTTTGGGCGGGCCCGCCGGCGACTCGCCGCTGGTGCGACAGCGGGGACGACGGACGCAGGCGACATTGGGGCTGGGTTACGGCTTCCGCTTCGGCCTATAGTACCGAACGGGCGGCGGCGGCGGCACGCCCCTGTTCCGCGCGCTCGGCCCGGATCGCCATCGCCTCCCATGACGCGGCTGCGCGTTCGCAGCGCTCCCGGACATTCTGAAGGCTCGCATCGGCGGCATTGCCGCGTTCGATCTCGGCCTGGGTGCGAAAAAAGACGGCATCGCGCGACATGGATTATCCCTTTCGACCACAAAAAAAGCGGTAGCCGGGCCGGCTACCGCTTCGACATTCAGGCGGGCTGGAGATTGACCGCCGCCATCTTGCCGCGGCGATCCTGTTCCAGTTCGTAGCTGACCCGCTGATCCTGGTTCAGCGTGATCATGCCGGCGCGTTCGACCGCACTGATATGAACGAACGCGTCGGCGCCGCCATTTTCGGGCGCGATGAAGCCATAGCCCTTGTCGGCGTTGAAGAATTTGACGGTTCCGGTGATGCTCATGGATGTTCCTTCCTTGTGATGGAGCGACGCGAGCGCCGGCTCCGGGGCCGCGGTGCAGGGAAAGAAGGAACGAGCCGCAAAGCAGAGAACCGTCGATTTGCGACTTTAGCAGGATCCCATATCGGGGCCGACACCCCAGAATATAAGAGCCGCGCCGAAAAATACTTCGTCATCGCCCATCGCGGCCCGACACCGACTTTCGGGGTAGCATCCGCTTCTTGGCGGGCTAGAAGGGGGAAAGTCACACAGGAGGACCGGACGGGGCATGACGAAACACCTCCCCTGGATCGCATTGGCGATCGTCGGCGCGGGCGCACTGGGCGTGGTCGCGAGCGTTCGCGGCGAGCCGATCAATGCGCTCTGGATCATCGCGGCGGCGGTGTCGGTCTATCTGATCGCCTATCGCTATTATGCGCTGTTCATCGCGCGGGTGATCGGCATCGACCCCAGCCGCCCCACCCCCGCCATCCGCCGCGCCGATGGCCTGGACTATGTCGCGACCGACCGCACCGTGCTGTTCGGCCACCACTTCGCCGCGATCGCGGGGGCCGGCCCCTTGGTTGGTCCGGTACTGGCGGCGCAGATGGGCTATCTGCCCGGCACGTTATGGATTTTGGCGGGCGTCGTGCTGGCGGGCGCGGTGCAGGATTTTCTGGTCCTGTTCCTGTCGATGCGGCGCGACGGGCGGTCGCTCGGCGAGCTGATCCGCATGGAGATGGGTCCCGTAGCTGGCACCATCGCGCTGTTCGGCGCCTTCATGATCATGGTCATCATCCTGGCGGTGCTGGCGCTGATCGTCGTGCGCGCGCTGGCCGAGAGCCCCTGGGGCCTGTTCACCGTGGCAGCCACCGTGCCGCTGGCCATGCTGATGGGCGGCTATACCCGCTGGGTCCGGCCGGGGAAGATCGGCGAGGTGTCGATCATCGGCTTCATCGGCCTGATCCTCGCCATCGTCTATGGCCAGTCGATCGCCGAGTCGGCCGTCCTCGCGCCGCTGTTCACCTTCGCGCCGGTCCAGCTCTGCTTCCTGTTGATCGGCTACGGCGCGGTCGCCTCGGTCCTGCCGGTATGGCTGCTGCTCGCGCCGCGTGACTATCTGTCGACCTTCCTCAAGATCGGCGCGATCGTAGCGCTGGCGATCGGCATCGTCGTGATGGCGCCACCGCTGAAGATGCCCGCGCTGACCAAATTCATCGACGGCAGCGGCCCGGTCTGGGCGGGACCGCTCTTCCCCTTCCTGTTCATCACCATCGCGTGCGGCGCGGTGTCGGGCTTCCACGCCCTCATCGCCAGCGGCACCACGCCCAAGCTGATCGCCAGCGAGAAGGACGCGCCCTTCATCGGTTACGGCGCGATGCTGATGGAAAGCGCGGTCGCGATCATGGCGCTGGTCGCCGCCTCGATCCTCGATCCGGGCGTCTATTTCGCGATGAACGCCCCCGCCGCCGTGCTGGGCACAGATCCCGCCAGCGCCGCCGCCGCGGTCACCGCGATGGGCTTCCCCATCTCCGCCGACACGCTGGCGCAGCTGGCCAGGGATGTCGGCGAGCATACGATCATTTCCCGCGCGGGCGGTGCGCCGACGCTGGCGGTGGCGATGGCCGAAATCTTCAGCCACCTGTTCGGCGGACAGGCGATGAAGGCCTTCTGGTATCACTTCGCCATTTTGTTCGAGGCGCTGTTCATCCTGACCGCCGTGGACGCCGGCACCCGTGCGGGCCGCTTCATGCTGCAGGACCTGATCGGCCTGGTCGTCCCCAGCTTCCGGGGATCGTCGAAGGTCGCGCCCGGCCTGATCGCGACCGGGCTTTGCGTCGCGGCCTGGGGCTTCTTCCTCTATCAGGGCGTCACCGATCCGCTGGGCGGGGTGAACACGTTGTGGCCGCTGTTCGGCATTTCCAACCAGATGCTGGCCGCCGTGGCGCTGATGCTGGCGACCGTGGTGCTGTTCCGCATGAAGAAGGACCGCTATGCCTGGATCACGGTGATCCCGACCATCTGGCTGCTCGCCTGTACGCTCACCGCCGGGTGGATGAAGATCTTCTCCAGCGACCCGCGCGTCGGCTTCCTGGCGCATGCCGACAAGTTCGCCAGCGCCGCAGCGGAAGGAAAGGTCCTGCCCCCCGCCAAGACCATGGCGGAGATGGGGAGGATCGTCTTCAACGACCGGATCGACGCGGGGCTCTGCGCGATCTTCCTGGGCGTGGTGCTGGCGATCCTGGTCTATGCGGTGCGCACCTGCCTGATCGCGCGGGCGATCGACCGGCCGAGCGTGACCGAGGTGCCGTCTGAAATGGTCGCCGCCGAATGAGCTGGCCCGAATGAACTGGCTCAACCGCCTGCGCCAGATCGGCAACGCCATGGTCGGGATGCCCAGCTATGACGCCTATGTGGCGCACATGGCGGCCAGGCATCCCGACCGCGAGCCGATGGACGAGGTGACCTTCTTCCGCGAGCGGCAACAGGCGCGCTATGGCGGGAAGAATGGCGGGCGGTGCTGCTGATTTCCACGCGAAGCCGCGAGGACGCGAAGAAGATGGGTTCGCGCGGAGACGCGGAGACGCGGAGAGAAAGAGTGGGGCGCTCCCCCCTCCGTTCAGCCTGAGCGTAGTCGAAGGCCACGGGATAACGCCCGCCCGCGCGGTCCGAACGCGCCAGCGTTCATGGAGCCTGCGGCTCGAGGCTCCTTAGGCGACTCCTTCCCGT
>NZ_JBNNOB010000037.1:0-28134 GCF_050274375.1 Sphingomonas sp. NPDC019816 | reverse complement strand
CCTATTTGCTCTTTCTATCACTCTTTGCCACTCCTCGTCCGCAGGCGGGGTGGGAGGGGGGGTGGCAGGCCGCGAGCGATGGTCTCGGTGAGACTCCTTTCCCTCCCCTCGATCCCCTCCCGCCTGCGGGAGGGGATGCAGAAGAGGAGGAAGGGGGCTACTTTACCTCCAAAATCTCCACCGCATCCGCCTTGCCCCCGAACGCGACCGTCTCGCCCGCCATCGCGCCCATCAGCGCGCGGGCCAGCGGGGCGGCATAGGCGATGCGGTCGTGCGCCGGATCGGCCTCGTCGTGACCGACGACGGTCAGCGTCTTGGTCTGTCCGTTGAGCCGGATCGTCACCACGCTGCCGATCCCCACCTCATCCTCGGCGGGGGCAGGGGCCAGTTCGGCGGTGGCGGCGCGGGTGTTCCAATAGCGGAGTTCACGCTGGAGTCGGGTGCGGTCCTCGTCCGTCTCCGCCGCCGCGACGGCCGCCTCGACCTCAGCCACCTTGGCGCGGGTCAGCGCCAGCCCGCGCGGCGTGACCAGATTGGGGCCGGGCGGGATCGGCAGCTCGAATTTGGGTTCGAGATGTTCCTCATCGGATTCGCGGCGAAAGGCGACACTCATCGGGGATCAACGCGTAAGGTCATAGCCGGGCTCCCATGACGGGCCGATCGGTTCACCGCAAGCACGGCTTGAGTTTTGGCTGCAATCGTGTATAGGGCCACGCTTTCACGGAACGCTACACATTCACCCGTGCCGCATGGGTGTATCCGCCAACCGAGAGGGATGGGTCCCTTGGTTCGGCGGTACGCGCTCCTTTTTCTGTTGGAGTCCCCATGCCTTTTTCTGCTTTGCCGCCGGTATTGTCGGCTGCCCTTTCCGCGCGCGGCTATAGCGCGCCGACCCCCGTCCAGGCCGCCGTTATCGAGGATGACGCCCAGGGCCGCGACCTGATCGTGTCCGCCCAGACCGGTTCGGGCAAGACCGTCGCTTTCGGCCTCGCCATGGCGAGCGAGCTGCTGAACGGTGGCGATCACCTGCCCCAGCCGGGCGCGCCGATGGCGCTGGTCATCGCGCCGACCCGCGAGCTGGCGCTGCAGGTCAGCCGCGAGCTGGAATGGCTCTATGCTGGCGCGCGTGCCCGCATCGCGACCTGCGTCGGCGGCATGGACGCATCGCGCGAGCGTCGTGCGCTCAGCCATGGCACGCATATCGCCGTCGGCACGCCGGGCCGTTTGCGCGATCACCTCGAGCGCGGCGCGCTCGACCTGTCGTCGCTGAAGTTCGTCGTCCTCGACGAAGCCGACGAGATGCTCGACATGGGCTTCCGCGAGGATCTCGAGCAGATCCTCGACGGCACGCCGTCCGAGCGTCGCACTCTCCTGTTCTCGGCGACCATGCCGCGCCCGATCGTGCAGCTCGCCAAGCGGTATCAGACCAATGCCAAGCGGATCGAGACGATCAGCGAGGATAAGGGCCATGCCGACATCGCCTATCAGGCGGTGACGGTCGCGCCCGCTGACATCGAGGCGGCGGTGGTCAACCTGCTGCGCCTGCACGAGGCCGAAGTGGCGATCCTGTTCTGCGCCACGCGTGACAATGTCCGCCACCTGCACGCCAGCCTGGTCGAGCGCGGTTTCTCGGCGGTGGCGCTGTCGGGCGAGCATTCGCAGAACGAGCGTAACCATGCGCTCCAGGCGTTGCGTGACGGGCGTGCGCGTGTCTGCGTCGCAACCGACGTCGCTGCGCGCGGGATCGACCTGCCCGGTCTGACGCTGGTGATCCATGTCGAAATCCCGCGCGATGCCGAGGCGCTCCAGCACCGTTCGGGCCGCACCGGTCGCGCTGGTCGCAAGGGCACCGCGATCCTGATCGTGCCGTACCCGCGCCGTCGCCGAGTCGAGGGCATGCTGCGCGGCGCGCGCATCGATGCCGAATGGCGCCGTGCGCCGACGCTGGAGGAAATCCGCGAGCAGGACCGCGAGCGCCTGTTGACCGCGCTGCTGGCGCCGGTCGAGGTGGACGAGGCCGATCGCGAGCTGGCGACCCGCCTGCTCGCCGAAAAGTCGGCCGAGGACATCGCCGCCGCGCTGGTCCGCGCGCACCGCGCCGCGCTGCCCCAGGCCGAGGAGCTGGTCGAGGGCGATGCGCCGCCGCCGCGCGAGCGTCGCGAAGGCTTCGACGACACCGCCTGGTTCCGCATGAGCGTCGGACGTCGCCAGAACGCCGATCCGCGCTGGCTGCTGCCGCTGATCTGCCGTCGCGGGCACATCACCCGCAACGAGATCGGCGCGATCCGCATCCAGCCCAACGAGACGCTGTTCGAAATCCCGACCGCACTGGCGTCGCGCTTCATCGCTGCGCTGAAGCGGACCGAGGCGGATCATGCCGAGGATGATATCGCGATCGAGCAGGCCGATGGTCCGCCCGCCGGTGGTGCGCCCAGCGGTGGTCCGCGTCGTGGTCCGGGCGGCAACCGTCCGATGGGCGGTCGCCCGGCCGGTGGCCCCGGCGGCCCGCGCCGCTATTCGCCGCGCCCGACCCAGGGCGGCCCGCGCGGTCCGCGTCGCGGTTGAGCCGATAACGGTTCAGTGAAAAGCCCTCCCCGAAACGTCTCGGGGAGGGCTTTTTTATTCCTCCCCAAGCTCGCTTGGGGAGGGGGACCGCCGGGCGATAGCCCGGTGGTGGAGGGGCGTGACGAACCGGCCATGCCCCTCCACCACGCCCTGCGGGCGCGGTCCCCCTCCCCATCAAGAGATGGGGAGGATTTTTCAGTGAATTTCCCGTCCTGCCTTCCACAGCCGCAGTGCGCGGCCCTGCACCGGGAAGCCGTCGAACGGCGTGTTGCCCGCCGAGGCGAAGGCGTCGCCCGACACCATCCACGGCGTCTCGGCATCGAACAGCATCAGGTCGGCGGGCTTGCCGGGCTCCAGCGTGCCGGCATCGAGGCCGAGCACCTTGGCCGGATTGGCCGCCAGCAGCGCAAACAGCCGGGGCAGGGTGATCCGCTCGTCACGCACCAGCATCAACGCCAGCGGCAGCAACGTTTCCGCCCCCGCCATACCCGCTTCGGCATCGACGAAGGGCAGGCGCTTTTCTTCCGGCCCATGCGGGTCGTGGCCCGAGCCGATGACATCTACCGTCCTGTCCGCCACCGCCGCGAGTGCGGCCTGCCGGTCGCTCTCGTCGCGCAACGGCGGCGAGAGACGGGCAAAGGTGCGGAAGTCGGTGATCGCGATGTCGGACAGGTGGAGATGCGCGGGCGTGATGCCGCACGTCACCTTCACGCCGCGTCGCTTGGCCGCGCGGATCAGGTCGAAGCCCGCCGCCGTCGTCACCTGCCGGATATGCAGCTTCGCGCCCGTCTCTTCGGCCAGCATCAGGTCGCGCGCGATGGCGAGCGCTTCGGCGATGGCGGGGGCGGAGGGCAGGCCCAGACGGCTGGCGGTTTCGCCCTCGGTCGCCACCGCATCGGCGGCCAGGCCACCATCCTCGGCATGGGCGATGACGGTCAGGCCCAGATCGCCGGCATAGGCGAGGACACGGTGCATCACGCCCGAATCGGCGATCCAGCCGCGCCCCGTGCCGACCGCCTTGGCGCCTGCCGAGACGCACACCGCCATTTCGGCTAGGTCGGTCCCCGCCAGTGAGCGGGTCGCCGCCGCGATCGGGTGAATCCACAGATCCGGTCGCCCGATCAGCGCGGCGCGCTGCACCACGCCCGGATCGTCGAGCACCGGCGACTGATCGGGCATCAGGCCGATCCGCACGATCCCGCCGGCACGACAGGCGGCGCGGTCGACCTTGAACACCCCCAGATCGACGATGCCGGGCGCCAGCATCTTGCCGCCGCAATCGATGACGGTGGCGCCTTCGGGGGCGTCGCCGGTGCCGGTGATGACGCCGTCCTCGACCAGCAGGGTCTGGCCCGTGATCTCGCCGCCGACGGGACAGATCAGCGTGGCGTTTGTAAAGGCGGTCATGCTCATGCCCAGCCCTCCAGCTTGCGGGCGCGGCGGGTGAGCACGTCCAGGCACGCCATGCGCACCGCGACGCCCATCGCCACCTGCTCGGTGATCGCCGATTGCGGGCCGTCGGCCACCTCCGAATCGATCTCGACCCCGCGGTTCATCGGGCCGGGATGCATGACGAGCGCGCCGGGCTTGGCGCGCTTCAGCCGTTCGGCGGTCAGGCCGTAGCGCATCCGATACTCACGCGTGGAGGGGATATAGCCGCCCGCCATACGCTCGTTCTGGACGCGCAGCATCATGACCACGTCCGCGTCCTCGATGGCTTCGTCGAAGTCGGTGAAGGGGGTGACGAACATCCGCTCGATCCCCTTGGGCATCAGCGTCGAGGGCGCGCAGACCCGCACTTCGGCCGCCAGCGCGGTGAGCGCGAGGATGTCCGAGCGCGCGACCCGGCTGTGCAGGATGTCACCGCAGATTACGACCTTCTGGCCCGCCACGCTGCCCCGGCGGCGGCGGATGGTCAGCATGTCGAGCAGCGCCTGCGTCGGATGCTCGTGCCGCCCGTCGCCGGCGTTCAGCACCGGACAGTCGACCTTGTCGGCGATCAGGCGGACGGCGCCGCTCGCCATGTGGCGGATAACGATCACATCGGCGCGCATCGCGTTCAGCGTCATCGCCGTGTCGATCAGCGTCTCCCCCTTCTTCA
This sequence comes from Sphingomonas sp. NPDC019816, assembly GCF_050274375.1. NCBI lineage: Bacteria > Pseudomonadati > Pseudomonadota > Alphaproteobacteria > Sphingomonadales > Sphingomonadaceae > Sphingomonas > Sphingomonas sp. NPDC019816. The sequence continues at coordinate 23,468 of NZ_JBNNOB010000037.1, read as the reverse complement.
CGCTCGACTGCGCGGCGTGCATGTTGACGACGTCGGCACCCAGGCGCTTTCCGGCGATCTCGAAGGACAGCAAGGTCCGGGTCGAGTTCTCGAAGAACGCATTGATCTGGGTGAGGCCCGCCAGCCTTGTGTCGGGCGTGTCGGTCGCGCCGCGATCGAGCCAATGTTCCGCCTCGTCGAGCAGGAACATGATCTCATGCGGTTGAAGGCCGTCGATTCCGGTCAGATGCCGGTGCGGAAAAACGGCGCCACCCTGAATGAGCGTGCCGGGGCGATGATCCGAGGTCTGCATTAAAGCCGCCGGGTAGCGGCCGGCGGCGCTCTCGGCAAGCGGGCTTATCGCCTCAGGCCATCACCAGCGCGTCGATCGCCGCCTGAAGGATGTGCGCGGCGGCCAGATTGTCGATCCGCTCGGCGCGTTTTGCGCGGCTCATATCCTGCTCGATCATCGTGCGTTCGACCGCGACCGTCGACCAGCGCTCGTCCCAGAGCAATATGGGCCCGAGATCGGCGCAGTTGCGCGCGAAGCTGCGCGTCGATTGCGAGCGCGGGCTCTCGCTGCCGTCCAGGTTCAGCGGCAGGCCGATGACCAGGCCCTGCACGCCCTGCTGCGCGATCATCGCGATCAGCTGTTCCTTGTCCTTGGTGAACTTGGTCCGGCGGATCAGCGTGGCGGGGCTGGCGAAGCTCCATCCGGCATCGCACAGCGCGGTGCCGACCGTCTTGGTGCCGACGTCCAGCCCGATCAGCCGCCCACCCGAGGGGAGGGCGGCGCGGAACTCGGTGCGGTCAGTGGTGATCAGGCTCATCGAAAGGCTTTCAAACGGCGATCCGCATCGGCGCGGACATTCGCCCAGAACAGGCTGTAGTCATAGACGTGGTAATTGTTGCCCGGCAGCACATAGGGGCCGACGCTCGGCCCTTCGCCGATGGTCAGGATGCCGCGCCCCTCGCACTTAGCGGACACCTTGCCTGCGGCGATGGCGGCGGTCTTGAGGTCGGCGGAGGGGTAGAGTGTGCCCAGATTGGCGGTCGCAGGGGCCGCGACATCGGGCGTGCTGGTCAGCGGATTGGTACACAGCATCTGGGTGCCCTTGCGGGGCGCGCCGGTGTAGCCATGGGTCTGGTCGAACACGTCGAGGATCAGCGACGGGTCGGCGGGTTCGCCGAAGCTCTGCCAGCTAAGGATGCAGCCGGTCTGGTCCGGCTTGGCACAGGCGGGCAAGCCCATGGCAGGCAGATCGGCGGTCATCGAGATCGGCCAGCCGACGATATAGGCCGCGACGATCCGGCGTTTCAGCGCGGGGTCTTTCGCCACCCGATCGGTCAGCAGCCGCGAGAGGTGCAGCGCGCCCTGGCTATGCCCCGCCAGGATCAGCGGGCGGTTGGGATCGACCTGCGACAGGAACGCTGTGAAGGCCGCATCGACATCCTTGTACGCCAGATCGAGCGCACGCTCGGCATCGGCCATGCTGGTCAGGAACGCGCCGAAGGTCGCCTGGCGATAGCGCGGCGCCCAGATGTCGCCCGCTGCGTTGAACGCGCTGGCCTGCCCGCGCAGGAACAGCTCGGCGCGGCCATTGGTCTCGGGATCGTCGAGCGGGGCGTTCCAGTGCGCCTTGCTGATGTACGAGGTCGGGTGGATGAAGAAGACGGCGGCACCCTGGCCGGGCAGGCCGGGGGTGTAGCCGGCCGGCGTCCACAGCGCCGGATTGCCGGGCAGGTCGGGGCGCGCCAGCCACATCTTGGCGCTGCGATACTCCTCCGCGCGCGTCACCGCCTGGGTCTGGAACGACTCGGAGGGCACGGTCGACCAGCGGAGCAACTGGTTGCCGAACAGGCGATAGGCGAAGGCCGCCGCGATCGTCAGCACGATGAGCGCCGCCACGACATAAAGGAATTTGCGTGCCAAATCATACTCCGTTGTGCGGTGCAGCAAAATGGAAAGGCCCGCAATTGCTATTCATGATGCCCCCACATGCCCCGGATGCAATCACCGAGACGGCAAAAGCGTTGCGCGAAGCCGCGCGGCGATGCTAGCCGCAAATCCATGTCCGTAGATACCGCAACCGTGAAGAAGATCGCGAGCCTTGCCCGCATCGCGATCACCGAGGAGGACGCGACGCGCCTCGCCCCCGAGCTTGGGAACATCCTGGGTTGGATAGAGCAGCTGGGCGAGGTCGATACCCAAGGGGTCGAGCCGATGACCGCGGTGATCCCGAACCAGCTTCGCCTGCGCGACGACGTCGTCAATGACGGCGGCATCCGCGACCTCCTCATGCAGAATGCGCCGCAGGCCGAACATGGCTTCTTCACGGTGCCCAAGGTGATCGAATAATGACCGACCTGACCACACTCGGCATCGCCGCCATCCGCGACGGCGTGCGCGACGGCCAGTTCAAGGCGCGCGAAGTCGCCGAGGCGTTCAACGCCAAGGTCGCGGGCGCCGATGCGCTCAACGCCTTCCTGGTCAAGACCCCGGAGCATGCCCTCGCCGCCGCCGATGCGGCCGACACGGCGCGCGCGGCGGGTGAAACCCTCAAGCCGCTGGCGGGCGTGCCGATCGGCATGAAGGACCTGTTCGCGACCAAGGGCGTCGCGACCACCGCCGCCAGCAAGATCCTCGAAGGCTTCGTGCCGCCCTACGAGTCGACCGTTTCGCAGAATCTGTGGAATGCCGGTGCGGGCATGCTCGGCAAGCTGAACCTCGACCAGTTCGCCATGGGCTCGTCCAACGAGACCAGCGCGTTCGGCAATGTCATCTCGCCTTGGCGTCGCCCGAACGACACCGCCCCGCTCGCCCCCGGTGGGTCCTCGGGCGGGTCGTCGACGGCGGTGTCGGCGGGGCTGGCGCCGGGCGCGACGGGTACCGACACCGGCGGCTCGATCCGCCAGCCCGCCGCCTTCACCGGCATTTCGGGCATCAAGCCGACCTATGGCCGCTGCTCGCGCTGGGGCACGATCGCCTTCGCCTCCTCGCTCGACCAGGCGGGACCGATGGCGCGCGACGTGCGCGACTGCGCGATCATGCTGGAGGCGATGGCGGGCTTCGATGCCAAGGACGCGACCTCGCTGAAGCTCGACGTGCCCAACTGGGAAGCCGTGCTGTCGGCGGACCTGAAGGGCAAGAAGGTCGGCGTGCCCAAGGAATACCGGGTCGACGGCATGCCCGCCGAGATCGAGGCGCTTTGGCAGCAGGGTATCGACTGGATGCGCGATGCGGGGGCCGAGATCGTCGAGGTCTCGCTGCCGCACACCAAATATGCGCTGCCCGCTTACTACATCATCGCGCCGGCCGAGGCGTCGTCCAACCTCGCGCGCTATGACGGCGTGCGCTACGGCCTGCGTGACCTGCCCGAAGGGGCGGGGTTGCAGGACATGTACGCCGCGACCCGCGCCGCCGGGTTCGGCGACGAGGTGAAGCGCCGCATCCTGATCGGCACCTATGTGCTGTCGGCGGGCTTCTACGACGCCTATTACACCCAGGCGCAGAAGGTCCGCACGCTGATTGCGCGCGATTTCGAGCGGGCGTTCGACGAGTGCGACGTGCTCCTGACCCCGACCGCGCCGTCGGCGGCGTTCGCGCTGGGCGAGAAGCAGGCCGATCCGCTGGCCATGTACCTCAACGACGTGTTCACGGTGCCCGCCTCGCTGGCCGGGCTCCCCGCCATGTCGGTGCCGGGCGGTCTGGACAAGGACGGGCTGCCGCTTGGCCTCCAGATCATCGGCAAGGCGCTGGATGAGCAGGGCGTGCTGAACGCCAGCCTGGCCATCGAGCAGCGCGCGGGCTTCACCGCGCGTCCGCAGGCCTGGTGGTAAGCGACCGCGCCTTTACGGCTCGCAACATCGCCGTGTTGCGGGAGGCACAGGGCGCCCTGAACGTTGCGTTCGGGGCGATCCTGAGCGCCTATGTCGGCGTGTCGTTGACCAATATCGACAACCACCCCTTCGACCATCCTACGCTGGCGCGCTTCTTTCTGGGCGTGGCGGGCTTCATCCTGTGCCTGTGCGTGGGCAACAGCGTGATCCTGCGCGGTGAGTTTCGGCTGGGCATCGCCTTTCTGATGCTGGGCGCGGGGGCGGCCTATATGGGGTTGATGGAGGCGCGGCATCTCGGCTTCGAGACCGCGATCCTGCGCATCCTGTCGACCTGCTGGATCGTCGCGCTGCTGGGCAGCAACGCCGTTCTGACGGCGATCAACTATCTTCATCATCGAGATCGAACATGAGCGAATATCGCATCCAGGGCGCGACAGGGGAATGGGAGGTCGTGATCGGCCTGGAAGTCCATGCCCAGGTCACCTCCAACGCCAAGCTGTTCTCCGGCGCCGCCACTGCCTTCGGTGCGGAGCCCAACACCCAGGTCTCGCTGGTCGATGCCGCGATGCCCGGCATGCTGCCCGTGCCCAACATGGAGTGCATCCGCCAGGCGGTGCGCACCGGCATGGCGATCGATGCGCAGATCAATAAGTGGTCGCGCTTCGACCGGAAAAATTACTTCTACGCCGATCTGCCGCAGGGCTATCAGATCAGCCAGCTCTACCACCCGCTGGTGGGCGAGGGCGCGATCGAGATCAGCCTGGACGAGAAGAACCCCGACGGCCCGACCAAGTCGATCGGCGTCGAGCGTATCCATGTCGAGCAGGATGCGGGCAAGCTGATGCACGACCAGCATCCGACCTGCTCCTATGTCGACCTCAACCGTTCGGGCGTCGCGCTGATGGAGATCGTCAGCCGCCCCGATATGCGTTCGCCCGCCGAAGCAGGGGCTTATCTCCGTAAGTTGCGCGCCATTCTCCGTTATGTCGGGTCGTGCGACGGTAACATGGAAGAAGGCTCGATGCGCGCCGACGTGAACGTGTCGGTGCGCAAACCAGGTGACGAGTTCGGCACGCGCACCGAGACGAAGAACGTCAACTCGGTCCGCTTCGTGATGGCCGCGATCGAGTATGAGGCCAAGCGTCAGGTCGCGGTGCTGGAGGACGGCGGCAAGATCGTCCAGGAAACGCGCCTGTTCAACGTCGAGAGCGGCACCACCCGCTCGATGCGGTCGAAGGAAGATGCGCATGATTACCGCTATTTCCCCGATCCCGACCTGCTGCCGCTGGAACTGACCGACGCGTTCGTCGAGGAATGCCGCGCCAGCCTGCCTGAACTGCCCGACGCCAAGCGTCGCCGCTACGAGGCGCTGGGCCTGACCGCCTATAATGCGGGCGTGCTGACCGCCGAAGTCGAGACGGCGCGCTGGTTCGACGGCCTGCTCGACGCGCTGGAAGGCACGAGCGCCAAGCCCGCGCAGGCGGCGAACTGGGTCGCGGCAGAGCTGTTCGGCGCGCTGAACAGGCTGGGCAAGGACATCACCGAGAGCCCGGTCAGCCCGGCCCAGGCGGCCGAACTGCTGGCGCTGGTGGCGGACGGCACGCTGTCGGGCAGCCTGTCGAAGCAGGTGTTCGAGATCATGCTGGAGACGGGCGACGGTCCGTCGAAGATCGTCGAGGAGCGCGGCCTCAAGCAGACCAGCGACACCGGCGCGATCGAGGCGGTGATCGCCGAGGTTCTGGAGAAGAACCCCAACCAGCTCGGCCAGTATCGCGCGGGCAAGGAAGCGCTGTTTGGCTTCTTCGTCGGTCAGACGATGAAGGCGATGGGCGGCAAGGCCAATCCGGCGGTGGTGAATGACCTGTTGAAGAAGGCGCTGGCGGGGTGATGTGATGTGCTCCCCCTCCCGCAGGCGGGAGGGGCTGGGGGAGGGCAAGGGGGTCTCACCGAGACCACCCCCTCAATTACTGCGCATCCAAATCCTGGTTCCGCACCACACCGCCGGTCCCGCCGACGCCGTCATGCTCACCGGTATCGGTAAAGGTCACCGGCTCCTCACCGCCCTCACCACGCGCGACCGCATCGGAGCGCGCCTCGACGGCCTGCTCGATGTCACTGCGCTCATCCTCGCGCGGCGGGCTGTCCGGGTTGTTCTCGGGCGCCTCGCTGGGCGGGCTGTCGGGATGGTTTTCGGGGTTGGTCGCCATCATTGGCTCCTCTCAAATCTGTAGCGGCTGGGCCGTGCCGGGATCGCCCGGACCCACGCCGGGGGCGGGCTGGTCGATGTCCGGGCCGGGCGGCACGATCTCGGGCGGGGGCGTGTCGGGTTGCGCCGGCTGGGTAGGCTGCGGGCTTTCGGGCGGGGGCTGGGTGGCCATTCTCGCTCTCCTTTCGGGGAATTGGAGGGCTTAAACGCATGTCGCACGCACATGTTGCCTGTTGTCCCTTGTGCAGGCCGCCCATGGTGATATAGACGCGCGCCCATCGGCGGTGTCCTCGTGCGGGCGTGGCGGAACTGGTAGACGCGCTGGATTTAGGTTCCAGTATCGTAAGATGTGGGGGTTCGAGTCCCTTCGCCCGCACCAGTCCCCGGTCAAGAACGGGGCGACAGCCACACGGAATTTCTCCAGATTGAAGGCCTTTAGATGCAGACTGTCGAGACGCTGAACGAGGGGCTGAAGCGCGCCTACACGCTCACCATCACTGCCAAGGATATCGAGGGCAAGGTCGATGCCGAGCTGAAGCGGATCGCTCCGCAGATGAAGATGCCCGGCTTCCGCCCCGGCAAGGTGCCGACCAACCTGGTCCGCAAGATGCACGGCCCGGCGCTCCTCCAGGACGCGCTGAACACCGCGCTGCAGGAAGGCGTGCAGTCGCTGATCGCCGAGAAGAATCTGCGCCCCGCGATGCAGCCGCAGGTCGAACTGGTCGGTGAGTATGAGCAGGGCAAGGATGCCACGCTGAACGTCACGCTCGAAGTTCTGCCCCAGGTCCCAACCCCGGCGATCGACGCGCTGAAGCTCGAGCGTCTGACCGTGCCGGTCGCCGACGAGGCGGTGGACGAGCAGCTCCAGAAGTTCGCCGACCAGCAGAAGCGCTGGGACGATGCGGGCGACAAGGCCGCCGAGCAGGGCGACCAGGTCACCGTCGACTTCGTCGGCAAGACCGCCGACGGCGTCGCCTTCGAGGGCGGCTCGGGCGAGGACATGGCCGTCGAGATCGGCGGGGGTCGCCTGATCCCCGGCTTCGAGGACCAGCTGGTCGGCGTCAAGGCCGGAGACGAGAAGCAGATCTCGGTCACCTTCCCCGAGGACTATCCCGCCAAGGACCTGGCCGGCCAGCCCGCGACGTTCGACCTGACGATCAAGTCGGTGAAGACCGCCGGCGAAGCCAAGATCGATGACGAAATGGCCAAGAATCTGGGCCTCGAGAGCCTGGAGCAGCTGCGCGGCCTGCTGAAGGGGCAGATTGAGCAGGAGCATAACGGCCTGACCCGGACGTACATGAAGCGCAAGCTGCTCGACCAGCTGGCCGATGGCCACGACTTCGAAGTGCCGCCGTCGATGGTCGAGGCCGAGTTCTCGCAGATCTGGGCGCAGCTCGAGCATGAAGCGACCCATGAGGAGGACCCCGAGGCCGCCAAGGCCGAGATGGAGAAGGAGCGCGACGACTATCGCAAGATCGCCGAGCGCCGCGTCCGTCTGGGCCTGCTGCTATCGGAAATCGGTCAGGCGAACGGCGTCGACGTCACCGCGCAGGAAATGAACCGCCTGATCGCGCAGGCCGCGCAGCAGTACGGCCCGGAAGATCGCCAGCGCTTCATCCAGTATATCCAGCAGGAGCCGATGGCCGCCGCCCAGCTGCGCGCCCCGCTCTATGAGGACAAGGTCGTCGACTTCCTGTTCGACAAGGCCGAGATCACCGACCGCGAGACCACGCGTGAGGAACTGGAAGCCGCGATCGAGAGCGAGGACGGCTTCGCGACCGGCACGCACGTCCACAATCACGATCACGACCATGATCATGACCACGGCAAGAAGTCGAAGGCGAAGGCCAAGAAGGCCGACGTGACCGAGGACGCCGCCGACGAAGGCACCGAGGACGCGCCGAAGAAGGCGACCCGCGCCAAGAAGGCCGCTCCGGCCGAGGCCGAGGGCGATGCCGCCGAGGCGACCGAGGAAGCCGCACCGAAGAAGCCGCGCGCCAAGAAGGCCGCCGCTCCGGCGGAAGGGGAGACCGAGGCTGCCGAGGCGCCCGCCAAGAAGCCGCGCGCCAAGAAGGCCGCGCCGACCGAATAAGGGCGGCGTCGGACTTCGGTTCGTGACGAAACAAGGGAAGGGCGGTCGCGCGAGCGGTCGCCCTTCCTGTATTAGGGATGCCAATCTTCCTCCCCTGCAAGGGGAGGGGGACCAGCGAAGCTGGTGGAGGGGTGTCCCCGGTCGTGAGGTGGAACGGTCTTCGCCACCGGGACACCCCTCCGTCAGGCCTGCGGCCTGCCACCTCCCCTTGCAGGGGAGGAATAGTGTACGGACTGCTCCACCTGCCCCTGTGGCGCGCATAGGGGCATGGGTTGGGACGCAGGGCGGGATCGCCCGCCTTTGGACGAGGACAGGTTGTGAACGAACCCCGGATCGCGGTGCTGCTGCCCTGCTATAACGAGGAAGCGGCGATCGCGCAGACCATTGCGGGGTTCCGCGAGGCGCTCCCCGCCGCGACCATCTATGTCTATGACAATAACAGTCGCGACCGCACGGTGGAGGTCGCGCGCGCGGCCGGTGCCGTCGTCCGGTCGGAACGTATCCAGGGCAAGGGCGCGGTGGTGCGGCGGATGTTCGCCGACATCGATGCCGATATCTATGTCATGGCTGATGGCGACGCGACCTATGACGCCGCCTCCGCGCCCGAGCTGGTCGCGCGCATGGTTGAGGAACAGCTGGACATGGTCGTCGGCCAGCGGGTGAGCGAGGCCGAACTCGCCTATCGACGCGGCCACCGGTTCGGCAATGCGATGCTGACCGGCATGCTCGCCAAGCTGTTCGGGCGCAGCTTCACCGATATCCTGTCCGGCTACCGCGTCTTTTCGCGCCGGTTCGTCAAGAGCTTCCCGGTCCTGTCGGTCGGCTTCGAGATCGAGACCGAGATCAGCGTCCATGCGCTGGAGTTGAAAATGCCCTGCGCCGAGATCGCCACGCCCTATTATGCGCGCCCCGAGGGGTCGGCATCGAAGCTGAGCACCTATTCGGACGGCTGGCGTATCCTGCGCACCATCATCAAGCTGTACCGGATCGAGCGGCCGATGTGGTTCTTCGGCGCGGTCGCCGGGCTGCTGGCGGCGCTGTCGGTGCTGCTCGCCATTCCGATCATCCTGACCTATCTCGACACCCATCAGGTGCCGCGCTTCCCGACCGCGATCCTGTCGATGGGGCTGATGCTGCTGGCCGCGCTCAACCTGTTCACCGGGCTGATCCTGGATACGGTGGTGCGCGGACGACAGGAGGTCCGGCGGCTCGCCTATCTGTCGCACCCCGCGCCGGGCGGCATGCGATAAGCCCGGTCGCGACAGGCCAACGCGAACAGCGCGAAGCCGGTCGCGATCGTCCAGACCAGGGTCCGCTCCATGAACCAGGCGTGGATCATGGTATGCTGCCAGAAGCCGACCAGCATCAGCAGGATCGCCGCGTTGGAGGCGAGGAGCGCCAGGGTGCGTTGACGCATGACCGGGTCGGCGGAGCGCAGCAGGTGCCGTGCACCCCATAGGCCGGCCAGCAGCGCGAGGGCGACGATCGCCCCGGCCATGACATGCATGCCCGGCGCCAGACCGTTGATCCCCTTGGCCAGCTTCTTGGCCATCAGTGCGAGGCCCAGGTCGCGCGTCTCGCCCCGCGTCGCGTCCATGCCCATCCGCATCTCCAGTTGAAGCGCATCCTCGCGCATCGATGCGAGGCCGAAGACCTTCAGCACCAGCGCGATCTTCAGCAGCATGACGGTGGCGATCGACGCGCAGAAGCCGATCAGCGGCGCGAGGGGAAAGACCGGCCCGCGTTCCTCGGCTTGGGCGCTCCAGGCGAAGGGCAGGCCGCCGATCACCGCCGCCAGCCCCAGCGGGATGCCGCCGGTCAGGAACTCGAAGCAGATGGTCAGCGCCCCGAACAGTGCGGCCGAAATCAACGCCGCGCGCCGACCGATCCCGCGCGTCGTGCCGATCACCGCCAGGAACAGCAGATAGAAGATCAGCACGATGTCCGCCGGCCCGTGCCCCAGCGACTGGCCATAGGTCTCCAGCCCGAACCAGCGCGAGACGGCGAGGAAGACGATCAGCCAGAACAGCCCCTGCACCGGTCTGCGTCCCCGCCCGAGCGCGATCAGACCGGTGACGATCCCGGCGAGCACGAGCATCGTCAGGACCGTGTGATACAGGTTGCGGATCGCCGCGACCGACAAAACCGGCAGTAGGTATCGCGCCAGCATCGCATGGCCATGGATGTACCGGTGGTAGAAGACGGTGCCGACCGGCGGCTCGCCATTGATGAAGCCATGCACCGTCTGGCACTCGCCGCGTGGGGCCACCGGCACCTGCACCAGAGGGCTGACGGTCAGTTGGGTCGGGCTCGCGCGCTGGTCGACCGCGAGGCGCAGGATCAGACAGTCATTATATTGATGCCGGCCGATGTCCGTATTGCCGTCGAGATAATCCTGATCCTGCAACACCCCGTCGGCAAAGGCCTGTGCGATATGCGCACGGGCGGTGGCCACGTCGCGACCCAGACTCGCGCGATTGACGAGGCAGAACAGGCCGAAGAACAGCGCCCCGATCACCATGCCGACCAGCCCCGCGCGGACGGCATCGGGCAGCAGCCTGCGCCAGAAAGCCAGGGTCGTCAGGCGTTTGGCGCGCGCCGGGGCGTCAGCTTGGGATGCCGTCATGATCCTTTTTCCGCCGCCCCTTATGATACCCGACCGATCCTGGCCCTAGACCGGGACGCATGGAAAGAGGGTAAACACCGACGCCCCGCACCAATGGGACAGCCGGCGGGGCTTGAACTTGGCGCGTGCCCACGCGACATAGGGGCTCTTCTGGGCATAAGAGAGAATTCCATGCACAATCCGTTCGAGACCGGCGATTTCGCGAGCCCGCTGGCCCATGCTGGCGTCGGGCTGCGGCAGACGCAGGCCGGGCTGGTTCCGATCGTCATCGAACAGTCGAACCGCGGCGAACGGTCGTTCGATATCTTCAGCCGCCTGCTGCGCGAGCGCATCATCTTCGTCACCGGCGGTGTCGAGGACGGCATGGCCTCGCTGATCTGCGCGCAGCTGCTGTTCCTTGAGTCGGAAAATCCGAAGAAGGACATCTACATGTACATCAACTCGCCGGGCGGTGTGGTCACGGCGGGCATGGCGATCCATGACACGATGCAGTATATCCGTCCGCGCGTCGGCACGCTGTGCATCGGCCAGGCCGCCTCGATGGGCAGCTTCCTGCTGTCGGCCGGTGAGCCGGGCATGCGCGTGGCGACCACGAACAGCCGCATCATGATCCACCAGCCTTCGGGCGGGGCGCAGGGCATGGCGGCCGATATCGAGATCCAGGCGCGCGAAATCCTGCGCATGCGGCATTTCCTGAACACGCTGTACGCCAAGTATACCGGCAAGCCGCTGGAAGAGATCGAGCGTGCGATGGACCGCGACAAGTTCATGAGCGCCGAGGAGGCCAAGGAGTTCGGCCTGATCGACCAGGTGTTTGACAAGCGTCCGACCCCGGCCGACGACGCGTCGACCGCAGCGTAAGACGGGTCGTTCAGCGTGAACGGTTTATTTCGATTGTGACTTTATCGGGGTGCGGTACGATGCGCACCCCGGCAACGGTAGCGCACCGCTTCACAGGTGCGAGAGGTGATTGATGGACAAGGTGAGCGGTGGCAACTCGAAAAGCACCCTCTATTGCTCGTTCTGCGGCAAGTCGCAGCACGAGGTGCGCAAGCTGATCGCGGGGCCGACCGTCTTCATTTGCGACGAGTGCGTGGAGCTGTGCAACGACATCATCCGTGAGGAGACCAAGTCCGCGCTGGTCTCCAAGAAGGATGGTGGCGTCCCGACGCCGCAGGAAATCTGCAACGTGCTCGACGACTATGTCATCGGGCAGAAGCAGGCCAAGCGTGTCCTGTCGGTGGCGGTGCACAACCACTATAAGCGCCTGAACCACGGTGCGAAGGGTGCCGACGTCGAGCTCGCCAAGTCGAACATCCTGCTCGTCGGCCCGACCGGCTGTGGCAAGACGCTGCTGGCGCAGACGCTGGCACGCATCCTCGACGTGCCCTTCACCATGGCGGACGCGACGACGCTGACCGAGGCGGGTTATGTCGGCGAGGATGTCGAGAACATCATCCTCAAGCTGCTCCAGGCGTCGGATTACAATGTCGAGCGGGCGCAGCGCGGCATCGTCTATATCGACGAGATCGACAAGATCAGCCGCAAGGCCGAGAACCCCTCGATCACGCGCGACGTGTCGGGCGAAGGCGTTCAGCAGGCGCTCCTGAAGCTGATGGAAGGCACGACCGCCAGCGTTCCGCCGCAGGGGGGCCGTAAGCATCCGCAGCAGGAATTCCTGCAGGTCGACACGACGAACATCCTGTTCATCTGCGGCGGCGCGTTCGCAGGGCTCGAGAAGATCATCGGCGACCGTCTGCAAGGCAAGTCGATCGGCTTCGGTGCTTACGTGGCGGCTCCCGAGGAGAAGCGGACCGGCGAATATCTGCGCCAGACCGAGCCGGACGATCTGCTCAAGTTCGGCCTGATCCCCGAATTCGTCGGTCGTCTGCCGGTCATTGCGACGCTGGAAGACCTCGACATCTCGGCACTGGTCAAGATCCTGTCCGAGCCGAAGAACGCGCTGGTCAAACAGTATCAGAAGCTGTTCGAGATGGAGAATGTCGAACTCGACTTCACCGACGATGCGCTGACCACGGTCGCCAAGAAGGCGATCGAGCGCAAGACCGGTGCACGCGGGCTTCGTTCGATCCTGGAGGGCATTTTGCTCGACACCATGTTCGACCTGCCCGGAATGGACGGCGTCGACGAGGTGATGGTGGACAAGGACGTGGTCGAGGGCCGCAAGGAACCGATCCGGGTCTATGCCGAGAAGTCCAAGCAGAAGGACGGCGCGGCGGCCTGACCGCTGGTCGGAAGGATGAAGGGTTGAATGACGGGCGCTTCCCAGAAGGAAGCGCCCGTTTTTCGTTGGGAGACCAGGGATGGTGACGATCCGCGATGCGGTGGCGAGCGACCGGGCAGCGGTGGCGGGGATGCTTGGCCGTGCCTTCGCCGAAGACCCGGCCATGTCCTATATCTTTCCCGATGCCGGGGAGCGGGCGAAGCGCTTGCCCCGTTTGTTCGCGCTGCTGTTCGACAGCGATGCGGTGGGCATGCGGCTGGTCAGCGATGCGGGGGAGGCCGGTACGTTCTGGCGTCCGCCGGGGCAGGCGCATGTACCGACGACGGCGATGCTGCGCCAGGCGATTCCGTTGCTCGCCACGCTGGGCATGGCGCTGCCGCGCGCGTTGCGGCTGGCGCACGCGGTGGAGTCGCATTTCCCGGTCGGCCCCTTCTGGTATCTTCACATCGCCGGCGTCGATCCGGTGCGGCAGGGTCGGGGGCTGGGCGGCGCCTCGATCCGCGCCGGGTTGGCGCGGTGCGATGCCGATGGCGTGTCGGCCTATCTGGAGACCGCGACCCGGAGCAACGTGGCACTCTATACCCGGTTGGGCTTCGCCCTGACCGACGAATGGACCGTACCCCGGGGCGGCCCCCGCTTCTGGTCGATGCTGCGCCAGCCGGGAGGATAGGCGCCGCGCCGCGGCCGGATGGCGATCAGTTCGCCGCCCGCTCGGGGTTCAGCCGCGAGGTGGCGAAATTCCGGCATAGGTCCGCCACATCGGCATGGATCGCGATCGCTCCGGCTCTTTCCAGGGCGTGGCGATCGAAGCCGCCCGACAGGACGGCGATCGTCGCCATTCCCGCCTTGCCCGCCGACTGGATGTCATAGGGCGTATCACCGATGGCGATCGCCGCGTCACCCGGCACCCCGGCCTTCTTGAGCGCGACGGCGAAGATGTCGGGCGCGGGCTTCGACCGGTCGACATCGTCGCTGCTCGTCGTGGCGCTGACCAGGGATTCGATGCCCAGCAGCGCGACATAATGGTCCAGTTCCTCGCCGCTGGCCGAGGAGGCGAGCACGACCTTGCTGCCCGCCGCATGAACCCGCTCGATCAACGCGCGCGCGCCGGGAAAGGGCTTTGCCCGGGCGATATAATCCTGCTTGAACAGGCGGCCATGCGCGTCCGCCAGACGATGTTGCGCGTCCTCGGACAGGTCGGGCAGCAGGGCGGGCACCAGATTGTCCGCGCCCTTGCCGATCTGGTCGTGAATGGCGGCGCGGTCCACGTCATGGCCCGCCTCGGCAAAGGCGCGGTGCCAGGCGGTGACATGCAGGTCGTTGCTGTCGATCAGCGTGCCGTCGATATCGAACAGCACCGCCGCCGGCACGGGCCGCGGCTCGGCGCGATGCCGGCGCCACGCCTGCGCGGCGGCCCAGCCAAGGACCGCGACACCCGCCAGCCGGCGATGCCGCAACAGCGCGATGCCGCCGGTCGCCAGCGCGGCGCCCGCGATCGGCCCCATGATCGGGCCTGCCGGGTGGGGCGTACCGGATGATGGCACGGAGCGTTCCGGCCGGGCCGATGTCTGTTGCCGGTCGCCGGACGGGTCCGCCTCGTCGGCCGCCTCGCCATCGACCTGCCGCTCCAACTCGGCATTGAGTTCGGCGCCCAGCAGAAAGACATAGGCGGTCAGCCACAGCCAGGTCAGCAGCACGATCACCGCGCTGAGCGAGCCATAGGTCGCGCCGTAATTGCCGAAGTTCGACACATACAGGCCGAACAGCGACGTCCCCGCCAGCCAGGCGACGGTCGCCAGGATCGCACCGGGTGACAGCCACACCCACCGCGCCTTGGGACGATCGGGGACGAAACGGAACAGGATCGCCGCCGCCGTCATCACCAGCGCGGCGAGCAGCAGATAGCCGGTGATCCTGATGAGGGTCAGCACCAGTGCGGGTGCGCCGGGGATCAGCCGTTCGAGAAAACCGAGCAGCGCCGTCGCCAGCGCGGCGGCCACGATCAGCAGCACGCCGCCCGCCACGATCGCCAGGCTGAGCAGGGTGGTGCGGACGAAACCGCGTGTCTCCTGCACGTCATAGGCGACGTTCAGCCCGGTCGTGATCGCCGAGGCGCCCTTGGTCGCGCCATAATAGGCGATGCCGAGGGCCAGGATCAGGCCGAAACCCTGCTTGTCCTTCGCGCTGTCGATTACCGACAGCAACTGCTCGCTGATGACGGTCGCCGCCTCGCGCGGCATGGCCGAGAAGATCGCCGCGACATTGTGCCGCACCGTCTCCGCATCGGCAAACAGGCCATAGCTCAACACCACCGCGCCCAGCGACGGCACGATCGCGGCGAACATGTAAAAGGCGATGCCGGCCGCGATCAGGCCGATATTGTCTTCGCCGGTCTCCGCCCAGGTCCGCTTCAATATGGCCAGCCAGCCGGCCTTGGGCACCGCCAAAGGCGATCGCGCCCCGTTGCCGGCCTGGTTGCTGGACTGGATCATTCCCGACTCCCCTCATGGCCGCCCTGAACGGCAAGATGCTGGAGAGGCGGTCGTAAAGACGCTTCATCCCGCCCCTCGCAGGGCTAACGAGCGAAGGCGGGGATCGTGCCGCGCCGACATGCGGACGTCCGGGTAATGGACACTTCAAGCGCGCTCGCCGCCGCCGCCCCGGTCAAGGCGGCCCAGTTAAAGCGGTTCAGTCGAAGCGGACCTTGCCGCGTCCCGCCTTGACGGCGCTGCGGCCCTTCTTGGCATCGACGCGGCGCGTCTGGGAGGCGCGGGTCGGCTTGGTCGGACGCCGCTTCTTGGGTACCAGCGTGGCCTCGCGGATCAGGTCGATCAGGCGTTCGCGCACCTCGCGCCGGTTCATCTCCTGCGACCGGCTGGCATCGGCGCGTAAGGTGAGGACGCCGTCCCGACTGAGCCGCGATCCCGCGAGCACCGCCAGCCGCGTCTTCACCGCTTCGGGCAGGTTGGGGGAGCCCATCACGTCGAAGCGCAGCAGGACCGCGCTGTCGGTGGTGTTGACATGCTGCCCACCCGGACCGGAGGCGCGGGTGAAGCTCTCGGCGATCTCGCGCTCGTCGATCGCGATGGCGCGGGTCACGGGGATCAGCGCCATCGCCGCGCCCTATGCGGTGAACGCGCCGAAGCGTTCGGGGATCGGCGCCTCGGCGACGATCGGGTCCTTGGTCTCGCCACGCGGAACGGTCAGGCCAGCGGCGTGAAGCAGCATCCCGCCCGGCTCGCCCGCGCCGTAGACGAGGTCGCCGACGACCGGCGCACCCAGCGCGGTTGCGGCGTGCACGCGGATCTGATGGGTGCGCCCGGTCTGCGGACGGAACTCGACCAGCGTGCGGCCCCCTTCGTGACGCAGCGCGCGCCAGCCGGTTCGCGCCGCCTTGCCCGCCGGGTCGGCGACGATCCGCCAGCCTTCCTCGATGGTCGATACCTTGGCCAGCGCGAGGTCGATCATCCCTTCGCCCTCGACCACGCCGTTCAGTACCGCCAGATAGCGTTTCTCGACCAGGCCGGCCTCGAACGCCTGTTGGAAACGGGCATGCGCCTTGGGGTTACGCGACAGGAGCAGACAGCCGCTGGTGTCGCGGTCCAGCCGGTGCACCGGCGTCGGCCAGCGCTTGAACCCGAATTTGAGCGACTCGAGGTGGTTTTCGAGGCTGATCGACCCATTGCGGGGCCGATCGACGGGCAGGCCCGCCGGCTTGTCGATCACCAGCGCTTCGCCGTCGATGAATAGAACGCGATCTCCGTGCATCGCGCTCCCTTGCCACCGTGCGCGCCGACATGCCAGAGCCGCGCGCGTCATGCCCACCGCTCTCGCCGCCTTTCTCCGCTGTCTCGCCCTGATGTCGCTGGTCGCGACACCGGCGATGGTCGAGGCGCAGTCCTGTGACGGCGTGCTGCCCTCGCCGGGACCCGACGGGCGGCTCGCGGGGCATTTCCCCTATGGCGATGCGCCGGACGATGCGCTGGTGCCGGCCCCGCCGGGCTTCGCGATCGGCAAGTCCTGTTATATCCGGCGCGAGATGCTGGCCGATCTGGAGCGGTTGCTGGCGGCGGCGCGCGGCGATCCGGCGGTGATGGGGCAGTTGCGCGGCTTGTCCTGCCACCGGGCGGTCGCACGGCAGAACCGGGTCTTCTGCCGCGATCGCGACAGTTCGGCGACCGAACGCGCCTTTTCGGTCGCGCCGGCCGGGCATAGCGAACATGCCACCGGCTATGCGATCGACTTCGCCGTCCGGCCCGCGCATGGCTGCCCCGATGCCGAGGCGTGCATGGCGGCGACGCCCGCCGCGCGCTGGCTGTTCGCCAACGCCCCGCGCTTCGGGTTCGAGATGAGCTTTCCCGCCGGCAACAAACAGGGCGTGAAATGGGAGCCGTGGCACTGGCGCTGGGTCGGGGCGAACGCCGCCGAACCGGGCGCGGCGCAGGCACGGGCCATCTTCGCCAAGGCGCGGGCGCAGTTCCCCGCCAATCCCGGCGTACGCGCGCCCCTGACGATCACCACGACCGCGCAACCGCCGGTGCCAGTGCCGCCTGCCCCCGTTCCCGTCATGGCGGCAGAGAAGAAAAAACGGCGCTGACGTGCACGCGCCGACGTGCGCCGAAAGAATGTTGGCGACGATGGATGACGGGGGCGCAAAAGCCTTTTACAGTCAGGCGTTGTGCCGACGATCCATGCCCTTGCGAACCCCGCGCGTTTCCTGAAGATCGCTCGTCCGCTGACCGGGATATGCCTGGGTCTGGGGCTGGCGCTGGTCGCGATCGGCGCCTGGGCGGGCTTGAGCCAGACGCCGCCCGATTATCTGCAGGGCGAGACGGTGCGTATCCTCTATATCCATGTGCCCGCCGCCTGGCTGGGCATGGCGGGGTGGAGCGGGATCGCGGTGGCCAGCCTGTCGCTGATCGTCTGGCGCCATCCGCTGGCGCAGGTCGCGGGCCGTGCCATCGCCTGGCCGGGGGCGGTCTTCGCGGGCCTCTGCCTGGCGACGGGATCGATCTGGGGGCGGCCGACCTGGGGGACGTGGTGGCAATGGGACGGCCGGCTGACCTCGATGCTGCTGCTGCTGTTCGTCTATCTCGGTTATATTGCGCTCGCGCGCGCCGATGCCGATCGCGGCGGGGACGGTCGGATTCCGGCACTGTACGGACTGGCGGGCACGGCCTTGCTGCCGGTCATCCGCTATTCGGTGGTGTGGTGGAACACGCTGCATCAGGGCCAGTCGATCGGGCTGACGGGATCGAGCATCGCGGGTTCGCTGCTCTGGCCGCTGCCCATCATGCTGTCGGGCTTTACCCTATTGTTCGCGGCCATCGTGCTGATGCGGATGCGTACATTGCTGGCACTCGCCAAGGCCGAGGCGCGGATGCGGCGGATGGCGCGCGCATGAGCCAGTGGAGTTTCGTCGCAGCGGCCTACGCCGTCATGCTGGGCGGCACCGGGATGCTTTTGGCGATCAGCTATCTGGCGATGAAGCGCGCCGAGAAATGACGCCCAAATCCCAACGTCTCACGCTGGTGCTGCTGGCGCTGGCCGCGATCGTCGCGGCGGTGCTCCTCGCCATGTCGGCGATGAAGGACCAGGCGGCGTTCTTCTACACCCCCTCCGATGCCAAGGCGCAAGGGTTACCGCTGGGCCGCGCGGTCCGGCTGGGCGGGATGGTCGAGGCGGGCTCGGTCCGGCGCGCGCCCGACGGCGTGACGGTGCGCTTCGTCGTGACCGACGGCAAGGCGACGACGCCCGTCACCTTCGCCGGGATAACCCCCGACCTGTTCCGCGAGAAATCGGGCGTGGTGGCCGAGGGCCAGTTCCAGCCCGATGGCCGTTTCGTCGCCCACAACCTGCTCGCCAAGCACGACGAAAAATACATGCCCCCCGAAATGGCGGGCAATATGCATGAGAGCCGGAGCCTGAAGCCGTGATCGCGGAAAGCGGCCTGGCCGCCCTGTGGTTCGCCGCGACGCTGGCCGGGTTGCAGCTGTTGCTGGGCGTGCTGGCCCTGCGTCGCAAGGATGCGGCGGGCGCGCAGGCCATGTCGGCGATCGGCCCCGTCGCGATCGTGCAGGGCGGGCTGGTCGCGGTCGCCATGGGCGCGTTGATCGCGGTCTTCCTGAACACCGATCTGTCGGTCAGGCTGGTCGTCGAGAACAGCCATTCGGCCAAGCCCTGGATCTATAAATTCGCGGGGGCCTGGGGCAATCACGAAGGGTCGATGCTGCTCTGGGTCACGATCCTGGGCGCGGGCGGTGCGCTGGTCGCGTGGAAGGAGCGGACGCTCGACCGACCGACCCATGTCGCGACATTGGCCGCGCAGGGTGCGATCGCACTCGGCTTTTACGGCTTCCTGCTCTTCGCCTCCAATCCGTTCGCGCGGCTGAACCCGGCGGCGGCGGAGGGGCAGGGGTTGAACCCGCTGTTGCAGGACCCCGGCCTCGCCTTCCACCCGCCGACGCTCTACGCCGGCTATGTCGGGTTGTCGGTCGCCTTCTCCTTCGCGGTGGGCGCGCTGGTGACGGGGCAGGTGGGGCCGGCTTTCGCCCGTGCGATGCGGCCCTGGGTGCTAGGCGCCTGGGTGTTGCTGACCATCGGCATCACGGCGGGGTCCTATTGGGCCTATTATGAGTTGGGCTGGGGCGGCTGGTGGTTCTGGGACCCGGTCGAGAATGCGTCGCTGATGCCGTGGCTGGCGGCGACCGCGCTCCTTCATTCGGTCAATGTGCTGGCGGCGCGCGATGGCCTGCGCGCCTGGACGGTGATGCTGGCGGTCGTGGCTTTTTCGATGTCGATGATCGGCACCTTCCTGGTCCGGTCGGGCATCCTGACCAGCGTCCATGCCTTTGCGGTCGATCCCCGCCGCGGGGCGTTCATCCTGGCGCTGCTGGCGCTCTATATCGGTGGCGCGCTGGCGCTGTTCGGCGCGCGGATCGGGCAGGTGCGCGCGGGCCGCAGCTTCAACTTCGTCAGCCGCGAGGGCGGGCTGGTCGTCAACAACCTGCTGCTGTCGGTAATCCTGGGGATCGTCCTGATCGGCACGCTCTATCCGCTGATCGCGGCCGGCTTCGGCGTACGGCTGTCGGTCGGGCCGCCCTTCTTCCACGCCGCCGCCGGGCCGATCGCATTGGTGCTGGTCGCGGTGATGGCGGTCGGCCCGATGTTGCGCTGGCGGCGGGATCAGGCCGAGGCGGTGCTGATCCGCATGCTGTGGCCGATGGTCGCGGCGGCGGGCAGTTTCGCGCTGTTCCTGACACTAAGTGGCGGCATGGGCGTGCTGCCGCTTTTGGGCCTGTCCTTCGGCGTCGGGCTGATCGTCGCCAGCGTGTTGCCGATCACGCAGCGCAATTGGCGACGCACGCCTTTGCCCATCTGGGGCATGGTCGTCGCGCATGCCGGCATCGGCGTCAGCCTGATCGGCATGGCCTGTGACAGCGCCTTCACCGCCGAACGGCTGGTCGCTCTCTATCCGGGACAGGCGACCATCGTCGGGCCGTGGCGGGTCGAGCTGAACCGCATCTATCCCAATGTCGGGCCGAACTGGTCGGCGCTGGAGGCGCGGTTGACCGCGACTCGCGACGGCACCGCGACGATCCTGCGGCCGCAACAGCGTTTCTTCACCGATCCGCCGACGACGACCAGCGAAAGCGCGATCGCGACCGGTTGGGACGGACAGCTCTACACGGTGCTGGGGCAGCAGGATGCCGCGACCGGCCGCTGGCAGCTGCGGCTGTGGTGGAAGCCGTTCGTGACGCTGATCTGGTTCGGCGGCATCCTGGTCGCGCTCGGCGGCGCGCTGGCGCTGGTCGGGCGCTGGTGGAAGGCATGGCAGCAGCGGCGGCGGGAGGCCCTTTGGGGATGAAGCGTTGGTTGATCTGGGCGCCGCTGGCCGTGTTCGGCGCGCTGTTCGCGGTGGTCGCGGCCGGACTGATGCGCCCGGCCGATACGGCGGTGCACTCGACGCTGGTCGACAAGCCGCTGCCCAGTTTCACGCTGGCGCCGATGGTGCCGGGCAAGCCGGGCCTTGCGAGCACCGATTTCGGGCGTGGCACCCCGCGCCTGCTCAACGTCTTCGCCAGCTGGTGCATCCCCTGCATCGCCGAGGCGCCGCAGCTGATGCGGCTGAAGGCGCGCGGCGTTCCCATCGACGCCATCGTGATCCATGACAAGGGACCGGCGGTCGTCGCCTTTCTGCGCCGCAACGGTGATCCCTATGACCGGATCGGCGATGACAGCCGCAGCCGGGTGCAATTGTCGCTCGGCTCGTCAGGCGTGCCGGAGACCTTCCTGATCGACGGACGCGGGCGGATCGTGCGGCAATATATCGGCGACAT
Source organism: Sphingomonas sp. NPDC019816 (assembly GCF_050274375.1). Lineage (NCBI taxonomy): Bacteria > Pseudomonadati > Pseudomonadota > Alphaproteobacteria > Sphingomonadales > Sphingomonadaceae > Sphingomonas > Sphingomonas sp. NPDC019816. The sequence continues at coordinate 2,141 of NZ_JBNNOB010000037.1, read as the reverse complement.
CCGTGCCGATCAGGTCGACCAGATCGTCCGCGACGTGGCGGCGGCGCGATGAGCCTGGTCCTGGCCCTTGCGTTGGCGGCGGGATCGGCCGCGCCGGATCTCGGTAATACGCAGCTGCCCGATCCGCATGCCGAAGCGCAGGCGCGTGCGTTGATGGGCGAGCTGCGCTGCGTCGTCTGTCAGGGTCAGTCGATCGCCGACAGCGATGCCGACATGGCCGCCGATATGCGTGCGCTGGTGCGGCAGCGGATCGCACGCGGGGAGGACCCGTCGCAGATTCGCGACTGGCTGATCGAACGCTATGGCGATTATGTCAGCTATGATCCGCCCTTGTCGGGGGCGACCGCGCTCCTGTGGGCGACGCCGATCCTGTTGCTGGGCATCGGCGCCTGGATCGCGCGTTCCAGCTTTCGGACGCAGCGCTGATGGGGTGGGTGGTCCTGATCCTGATCGCCGGTGCTGCGATCGGTCTGGCGCTGTGGCGCGATTTTCCGCGGCCGCTTTGGACCATGCTGGGTGCTGCACTGGCGCTGGGCGGCGTCGGCTATGCTTGGCAGGGACGACCCAGCCTGCCCGCCAGCCCGCCCTCGGCACGGCCCGACCCCCGGTTGGACAGCGAGGAACTGGTTGAGCTGCGCGGGCAGTTGATGGGACGGTTCGGCGGCGAGGCGGCGATGTTCACCGCCGCCGACGCACTGGCGCGGTCGGGCAACAAGCGGACGGCGGTGCAGATCATGCTCGGCGCGGTCGGCGGCAAGCCACGCAGCGTCGCCTATTGGACCGAGCTGGGCAACGTCCTGTTCGCGCATGACGGCTATCAGATGTCGCCCGCCGCGCAATTCGCCTTCCGCCGGGCGCGGATGCTGGGGCCGAACGATCCGGTGCCGTTCTTCTTCGAGGGGCTGGCGCAGATGCGCGCGGGCGAGTTCGTCAAGGCGCGGACGCTGTGGCGGCTGGCCCTGCAAAAGACACCCGCCGACGCGCCCTATCGCCCGGCCATTGCGCAGCGGGTGATGCTGCTCGACCGGGCGATGGCGTTGATGGAGCCGTAAGGGCTTACTGGCCCCGGCCGGTCTTTTCCTGCAACGCGTCGATCCGCTTCGACGCCTCCGCCTTGGTCAGCCCGTCGTCAAACGGCTCGCCGGCTTCTTCGGACAGGGTTTTCAGGTAGCTGGCCTGCGCACCGGTCATCGCTTCGTCGCCGGTGGTCCAGTCATCGGGGTCCTTCTCGGCGTTGGAGAAGGGTTCGGATTTGGGGTTGTCGGTCATCACGGCATCCTTTCGCCGGGACCAACGCGGGCGTTCTATTTCTGTTCACGCGAAGCCGCGATGACGCGAAGATTTTGGTTCGCGCGGAGGCGCGGAGATGATCGCCCCAGCCGCCACGGCTGGCTCCGCATCGATACGGTGCGGCAAATCCCGCTACTGAACCGACGCCAAAGGGTCAGCCCATTCCAGTCCTCTTCGCGTCTCCGCGTCTCCGCGCGAACCGGAATCCTCCAAGCCGTTCAGCCGGAGTGCGGTCGAACGCGACGGGATTACCTTCGTGGCGGGGGGCGGGGCGTGCGCTTCGACTTCGCTCAGCGTGAACGGAGGGCGGGGAGGGGGCGGGGCTGATTAGGAAGATTTTCCAAGCCGCCGTTCAGCCTGCGCGTAGTCAAAGGCCACGCGAAGCACCCTCGACAAAGCCCGGACCGAACGGCGATTGAAGCCGCCTTACCCCGCCCAGGCCTCGAACGGCAGGTCGAGCGCTTCGGCGACGGCGGCGTGGCGGATTTTGCCGCCCGACACGTTCAGGCCGTTGGCGAGGTGCGCATCAGCCTTCATCGCGGCTTCGGCGCCCATGTTCGCCAGGCGGATGGCGAAGGGCAGGGTGGCGTTGTTCAGCGCGAAGGCCGAGGTGCGTGCCACCGCGCCCGGCATATTGGCGACGCAATAATGGATCACGCCGTCGATCTCGAACACCGGGTCTTCATGGGTGGTGGCATGGCTCGTCTCGAAGCAGCCGCCCTGGTCGATCGCGATGTCGACCAGCACCGAGCCGCGCTTCATCGTCTTCAGCATGTCGCGGGTGACGAGCTTGGGCGCCGCCGCACCCGGGACCAGCACCGCGCCGATGACGAGGTGGGCGTTCTTCACCG
>NZ_JBNNOB010000036.1:0-28351 GCF_050274375.1 Sphingomonas sp. NPDC019816 | reverse complement strand
GGCCTGTCCAGGCAGTCAAAGGTCCGGGATGAAGGCCACGCCCCACCCCAACCCCTCCCCTGAAGGGGAGGGGCTTTACAGGTCACGCCGCCATGGTGAACGGCTCCAGCCCGGCGAGGCGGGTGACGACCGGCGGGGTCGGGATGGCGCGCGGCTGCATGCCCTTCACCTTGTCGGCGATTGCCTTGATATGCGCCGGGGTCGAGCCGCAGCAGCCGCCCAGCACATTGACCTGCCCCTCGACCGCCCATTCGCCGACCAGCCCGGCGGTGGTCACCGGCGCCTCGTCATAGGCACCCAGCTCGTTGGGCAGTCCGGCATTGGGATAGATCATGACGAGCGTGTCGCAGATTTCGGAGAGCGTCTTCACATGCGGACGCAGCTGCTCCGCCCCGAACGAGCAGTTCAGCCCTATGGTCAGCGGCTTGGCATGGCGCACCGCGTGCCAGAAGGCCTCGACCGTATGGCCCGACAGGTTGCGGCCCGACAGGTCGGTCAGCGTCATCGACAGCATGATCGGAATCTCGCGGCCCAGCGCCTCGCCCGCCTCGATCGTCGCCATGATCCCGGCCTTGGCGTTCAGCGTATCGAACACGGTTTCGATCAGGATGAAGTCCGCGCCGCCCTCGACCAGTGCGTCGATCTGTTCGCGGTACACGTCCTTCAGAAAATCGAAGTCGATCTCGCGATAGCCCGGATCGTTGACGTCCGGCGACAGCGACAGCGTCTTGTTGGTCGGCCCGATCGCGCCCGCGACGAAGCGGGGGCGGCCATCCTTCGCCTGATATTCGTCGGCCAGGCGGCGGGCGAGCTTGGCGCTCTCGACATTGATCTCGCGCACCAGATGTTCGGCACCGTAATCGGCCTGGCTGATCCGGTTGGCGGAGAAGGTGTTGGTCTCTGCGATGTCCGCGCCCGCCTCGAAATAGGCGCGGTGGATGGACTCGGGCACCTCGGGCTTGGTCAGCGCCAGGATGTCGTTATTGCCCTTCTGGTCGTGGGACAGGCCCAGCGTTCCCGCATAGGCCGCCTCGTCGAGCTTCCAGTTCTGGATCTCGGTGCCGAACGCGCCATCGGTGATCAGGATGCGCTTGGCCGCTTCGGCGAGGAATGTGTCGCGGGTCGTCATCGTCTTGCTCCTGCTCTGGCGAGCGGTTGTTCCGTTGGGGGGGTGGGGAGCCTCAGGCGTCATCGCCTGGGGCCCTGCCCTCCCCTATCCCCTCCCGCTCGCGGGAGGGGCGTGCCTGGATCGTCGGTCCTGCGCTCTCGCCACCTTCGACCCTCTATTTCGTCACTCCCCTCCCGCAGGCGGGAGGGGCCGGGGGAGGGAAAGCCGCAAGCGACACCGTCTGCCGCACCGCCCTCCCCCAACCCCCTCCCGCGTGCGGGAGGGGGCCAATCGTCACGCCGCCGCGACCGCTTCGGCTTTCTTCCCCCGCACGCCCAGCAAATGGCTGATCGCATAAGCCAGTTCGGCACGGTTCAGCGTGTAGAAATGGAAACCCTTCACCCCGCCCGCATAGAGGCGACGGCACATCTCGGCCGCGATGGTCGCGGCGACCAACTGGCGTGCGCCGGGATGGTCGTCCAGCCCCTCGAACAGACGGTCCATCCAGTCGGGGATGCGCGCGCCGCACATGGCGGCGAACTTGCGGGTCTGCGCGACGTTCGACACCGGCAGGATGCCCGGCACGATCTCGGCAGTGATCCCCGCCGCCGCCGCGGCATCGCGGAAGCGGAAATAGGCTTCGGGCGAGAAGAAGAATTGCGTGATCGCGCGGTTGGCCCCGGCGTCGATCTTGCGCTTGAGGTTATCGATATCGGCCCGGCTGTCAGCCGAGTCCGGGTGACATTCGGGATAGGCCGCCACCGAAATCTCGAACGGGTGCAGCTTCTTGAGGCCAGCGACCAGATCGGCGGCATTCTCGTAACCGCCCGGATGGCTGACGAAGCGCGCGCCCTCGGCGGGGGGATCGCCGCGCAGCGCCACGATATGCCGCACGCCCGCCGCCCAATATTCCTGCGCGACCTGGTCGATCTCCTCACGGGTCGCCTCGACACAGGTCAGGTGCGCGGCGGCGTCCATCGTCGTCTCGCGCTGGATGCGCGCGACGGTCGCATGGGTCCGCTCGCGGGTCGAGCCGCCCGCACCATAGGTCACCGAGACGAAGCGCGGGTCGAGCGGCTCCAGCGTGCGGATCGCATCCCACAGCTGCGCGTCCATCTTCTCCGTCTTGGGCGGGAAGAATTCGAAGCTGACCGCGATATCGCCGCCGACATCGGCGAACAGCGGTTCCTCATGCGCCAGCGCGGCCTCGGTCCGCGTCAGGATCGTGTTCGTCATGCCGCCCTCACCCTATTCGTCTCGACGGGCCGAAGCCCCTTCTTCACACCCAACCAGAGTTTGACGGTCAGCTCGCCACCCTCCAGCGTCCTCGTCTCGGCCAGCGTCAGCCCGGCGGGGCCGAACCAGCTAGTCATCTGCTCATCGGCAAAGCCCAGGCGGCTATGCGCCGCCTTTTGCCGCAATTCCTCGCGATCATGCGGCGCGAAGTCGGCGATCAGCAACCGCCCGCCCGGCCCCAGCACCCGCGCCGCCTCGGCGATCGCCGCGCCGGGTTGCTGCGCGAAGTGCAGGACATGGTGCAGGATCGCGATGTCCGCCGCGCCGTCGCCCATGGGGAGCGCATAGAGGTCCGCCTGCCGCAACTCGGTATTGGCACGCCCGTGCAGCTTGGCCCGCGCCAGCCGCAGCATCTCCGACGAGCGATCGATGCCCAGCGCCGAGTCCGCCCGGTCGCCGAACAGCTCCAGCATCCGCCCGGTGCCCGTGCCGATATCGATCAGCGCGCCCAGATCGCCCTCGCCGATCAGGCCCGCCATCGCCTCCTCGATCTCGCTGTCGGCGACGTGGAGCGAGCGGATCGCATCCCACTCGCCCGCATGATCCTCGAACCAGGCCGCCGCACTCGCGGCCCGGTCGGCGCGCACCGCCGCCAGTCGCGCGACATCGGCCACGACCCAGGGGTCGGGCGTTTCCGCCGTCCAGCGATCGAGCGCGGCCGTCATCGGCTCCACCGCCTCGCGGTCACCCAGCGCGACGAAGACCCAGCTGCCTTCCTTGCGCCGCTCGGCCAGTTCGGCGTCGACCAGGATTTTCACATGGCGGCTGACGCGCGGCTGGCTCTGGCCCAGCACCTGCGCCAGTTCGCCCACGGACAGCTCCATCGAGCGGAGCAGCGCCAATATGCGCAACCGCGTCGGATCGCCCAGAGCGCGAAAGATTTCGAGCGCGTTCGCCATGGATCACGATATAAAGATATCTTTATATGCGGTCAACGCAGGACCTCAATTTGCCCGACACGGACCCGAAACGGTCTATCTGCGTTGGCAGGCGGATCGAATATTTCAAACGGGAGTGTTTGCCATGAAGAAGGCCCTGATCCTCGCTCTGACCGGTGCCGCCGCGATCTCGCTGTCCGCGTGCAGCGAAAATGCCCAGCAGCAGACCGAGCAGGCCGCCGACGCCATCGGGTCGGACGTGAAGTCGACGACGCAGAACGCCGCCGACGATGTCGAGGCGGCGACCGCGCGCGCGCTGAACTCGGCCGAGAACACCATGGACCGCGCCGGTGACAAGCTGGACCGCGCCGGTGACCGCGCCGCCGCCCAGGCCGACCGTGCCGGCGACGACCTGGATCGCAACCTGGACCGGGCGGGCGACAAGATCGAACGCGGCGCCGACAATGCCCGTCAGGCGACCGGCAACGCCATGGTCCGGGCGGGCGAAGACGTCCGCCGCTGATCGCCGATCCTGACAGGAAAGGGCCGGCCGTGGGATGTCACGGCCGGCCCTTTTTCATGCCGTCATCCGGCGCAATTACAACGCCAGATCGGGGCTGCGATTGGGGCTGACCCGCGTCGCTTCCGGGCGGGGCGCCTCGGTGGTCGAGCGGGGCGATACCGCCGGCGGTGCCATGGCGAGCTGCAACGTCTCGGCGGTCGCGGCCCATTCATGCGCCAGCAGATCGCGGTCGTCGTTCAGCGCGGTGCCATAGCTGGGCACGATCTCACGGATCTTGGCCTGCCAGGCGGGCGTCGCCAGCCGGTCGGGAAAGACCTTCTTGATCAGGTTCAGCATGATCGATGGCGCGGTCGAGGCACCCGGCGACGCGCCCAGCAGCGCGGCGATCGACCCGTCCTTCGACGCGACGATCTCGGTGCCCAGCTTCAGGACGCCGCCCTTGTCGGGATCGCGCTTGATGATCTGCACCCGCTGGCCCGCCTGCCACAGCCGCCAGTCGCCGTCCTTGGCGTTGGGGAAATATTCCCGCAGCGCGTTCATCCGGTCCTCCTGGCTCATCATCAGCTGACCGGCGAGATATTCGACCAGATCGAACTCGTTCCACCCGACCGACAGCATGGGGCGGAAATTGTCGAGCGTCACCGACTTGGGCAGGTCGAAATAGGACCCTTCCTTCAGGAACTTGGTCGAGAAGGTCGCAAACGGCCCGAACAACAGCACCTGCTTGCCGTTCAGATAGCGGGTGTCGAGATGCGGGACCGACATGGGCGGCGATCCGGTCGCGGCCTTGCCATAGACCTTGGCCAGATGACGGCGCGCGATGGCCGGGTTCTCGCTGACCAGGAACGATCCACCGACCGGGAAGCCGGCATAATCGTCGCCCTCGGGAATGCCCGACTTCTGAAGGATGGGCAGCGCGCCGCCGCCGGCGCCACCGAAGACGAAGCGCGCGGTGATGATCCGCTTGTCGCCCGTCTTCATGTCGCGCGCGGTCACCCGCCACGTGCCGTCATTGTTGCGCTCCAGCGAGCGGACCTCATGCCCCGTGGTCAGCGTCACGCCGGACTGTCCCTGGAGCGAACGGATATATTGGCGCGTCACCTCGCCCCATTCGCAATCGGTGCCCAGCGTCGAGCGGGTCGCGGCAAGCTTCTGCCCGCCCTTGCGCCCTTCCATCATCAACGGCACCCATTGCGCGATCTGGCGCGGGTCGGTGGTGAACTCCATGCCGGAGAATAGCGGGCTGGCGAGCAGCGCGGCATGGCGCTTTTGCAGGAAGGCGACATTCTCGTCGCCCCACACCAGGTTCATGTGCGGGGTGGAATTGATGAAGCTGCGCGGGTTCCGCAGGACGCCGGTGCGCAGCTGGTGGCTCATGAACTGGCGCGTGACCTGGAACTGCTCGTTGATCTCGATCGCCTTCTTGATCTCGACCCGCCCGTCGGCCTCGTTGACCGGGGTATAGTTCAGCTCGCACAGCGCCGAGTGACCGGTGCCGGCATTGTTCCAGCCGTTCGAGCTTTCCTCGGCCACCTTGTCCAGCCGTTCGACCAGCTCGATGGTCCAGCCCGGCTCCAGCTCGCGCAGCAGGACGCCCAGCGTCGCGCTCATGATGCCGCCACCGATCAGCAGCACATCGACCTTGTGTTCGGACGCCGCCGCCTCGGCGACGAAGGGCGCGACCGACGCGGTGCCCGCCGCCAGGGTCGCACCCAGCATCGCGCGCCGGGTCACGCCGGCGCGTTCGTCGCCGGCCGGCACATCATCACGATTGTTCTGCATCATTTCCGCCTTCTCGTCCTTGCGGGCCGCACCGGTCCCACGCACGTGAAAAGACGTCGAGCGGGATGCCGGCCAATGGCCGTGATTCCGTTCGATCCGTGCCCCGCCCCCCGCCCGCCCCCAACAGGCATGGCGGGGCGAGGCCGTCGGCCGAACCCTTGATCCTCATCCCAAAACTGTCGCTATGGTCCTGTTCGGACGTCGATTAACGCATGGTCGAGCCATGTCCATGTCCGCCCGGCGGCACCTTGTCGGTGCAAATATCCCGGCGTGATTACGGCGTCAGGATGCTCATGTGGCGGTCCGGCAACCGATTTCAACCCTTGGGACCGCGTTAAGGCCATGCGAACATGACCTTTCCGGCCCGGGCCGCCTGGCTAGGGGAAATACGTTCCCGCCGCGGCCGGTCGGCTTGCGCACGCCCCTTTATTGTCCTACAAATCCTCGGATAAAAATTTCAGGGGAGGCCGTGCCCGCCGTGCCATCAGACGCAACGCCCGCTTATCTCGCGATCGACTGGGGCACCACCAACCGCCGAATCTATGTGATGGCCGATGACGGCACGATGCTGGACACGGTGCGCGACGATCGGGGCGTCCTGGCGATGGCGGCGGGCGATTATGCCGCCGAGATCGCGGCGATCCGCGCGCGGATGGGCGATCTGCCGATCGTGGCGGCGGGCATGGTCGGCTCGACGCGGGGCTGGCGCGAGGCGGCCTATGTCCCCGCTCCTGCCGATCTGGCTTTGCTGGCCGCCGCCGCCACCCGGATCGACGAACATCGGGTCACCATCGTCCCCGGTGTCTCGTTGCTGACCGACGCCCGCGCCGATGTCATGCGCGGCGAGGAGGTACAGGTGCTGGGCGCGATCGCCGCCGGGCTCGCCCCCGCCGGCGCCCTGTTCGCGCAGCCGGGCACCCACAACAAATGGGTCCGCACCACCGGCACCCGGATCACCGACTTTTCGACCACGATGACGGGCGAGCTGTTCGCGCTGGTCAAGGGGCATGGCATCCTGGCGGGGATGCTCGACGGACCGGTCGCGGATGGCACGGCCTTTCGCGACGGCCTTGCGCGCGGCGATGGCGCCTGCGACCTGACAGCGGCGTTGTTCGGGGTGCGTGCCTCGGTGCTGCTCGGCCGGATCGCGCCGCACGACGCCGCCGCCTATGCCAGCGGACTGCTGATCGGCAGCGATATCGGTGCGGTGCCTGACATGGGCGGGCAGACCGTCCATCTGCTGTCCGGCGGATTGCTGGCCGACCTTTACACCATCGGGATCGAACAGCGCGGAGGCCGCGTCGTCGCGCTCGACAGCCATGCCGGTTTCCTTGCCGGTCTTCACGCCATTCGGGAGCATTTGTCATGACCGACCCCGCCCAGAGTTTCGCCAAGGCCTTCGCCGCCTGCCCGCTCGTCGCCATCCTGCGCGGCCTGACTCCGGCCGAGGCGATCCCCGTTGCCGATGCGCTGGTCGAGGCGGGCTTTACCCTGATCGAGGTGCCGCTCAACTCGCCCGATCCCTATGACAGCATCGCGGCGATCACCGCCCATGTCGGCGACAAGGCGATCGTCGGCGCGGGCACCGTCCTGACCACGAGCCAGGTCGACCAGGTAAAGGCGGCGGGCGGCACGCTGATCGTCTCGCCCAACACGGATACGCAAGTCATTGCGCACAGCGTGGCGCGAGGGCTGATCTCGCTGCCCGGCTATTTCACCCCATCCGAAGCCTTCGCGGCGCTCAAGGCGGGCGCGCATGGCCTGAAGCTGTTCCCCGCCGAGGGCGCCTCCCCCACCTTCCTCAAGGCGCAGCGCGCCGTCCTGCCGCGCGATGTCGCGGTGCTGGCGGTGGGCGGCATCACGCCCGACAACATGGCCGAATGGCGCGCGCACGGCGCGGACGGGTTCGGCCTGGGCTCCAATCTCTATCGCGCGGGCAAGCCGGCGGCGGATGTCGCCGTGTCGGCGCGCGCTTATGTCGAAAAGGCACGCTGACAAAGATGACCGACACGATCCGTCTCGCGCTGGTCGGCATGGGCAAGATCGCCCATGACCAGCATGTCCCCGCCATCGCGGGGAACCCAGCCTTCACGCTGGTCGCGACCGTCAGCCGCTCGCCCAACGGGGTCGAGGGCGTGCCGCACTTCCACGACATCGACGAACTGGCCAAGAGCGACATCACCGTCGATGCGGTGGCGCTGTGCACCCCGCCCCAGGTCCGCCACGCCATCGCCGCCGCCGCACTGGCGAACAACTGGCACGTGTTCCTCGAAAAGCCGCCGGGCGCGACGCTGGCCGAGGTGGCGGTGCTGGAGGAACTGACGGCCAAGGCGAACGTGACCCTGTTCGCCAGCTGGCACTCGCGCTACGCGCTGGGCGTCGAGCCGGCGCGCGAATGGCTGTCCGCCCGCAAGGTCACCTCCGCTGCGATCACCTGGCGCGAGGATGTGCGCCAATGGCATCCGGGCCAGGCCTGGATCTGGGAAGCGGGCGGCTTCGGCGTGTTCGATCCGGGCATCAACGCGCTGTCGATCGCGACGCACATCATGCCGCAGCCCTTCTTCATCGAGCGCGCGACGCTGGACTTCCCCGCCAATCGCGACGCGCCGATCGCCGCCGATGTGGCGTTCCGCACGACGGACGGCACGCCGGTGACGCTCGACCTCGACTGGCGGCAGGAAGGGCATCAAAGCTGGGACATCGTCGTCGAGACGACCGACGGCACGCTGAAGCTGGCCGAGGGCGGCGCGGTGCTGACTCTGCCCGACGGCTCGACACCGCATCATGAGGAAGGGCTGCACGGCGAATATCCCGGCCTCTACGCGCGCTTCGCCGAACTGGTGAAGGGCGGCCGCTCGGACGTCGACATCGCACCCCTGCGCCACGTCGCCGACGCCTTCATGCGCGGCAAGCGGCGTGAGGTGGAAGACTTCGTGGAGTAAGGTCCCCGCCCCATGCGGGCGGCGGGCGATACGATAAAAGAAAGGCCGGTGCCCCCGATGGGACGCCGGCCTTTTCAGTGGGAGGTTGGGCGAGGTGCCGAAGCACCCCGCCGGGGAAGTCATCAGAAGTTGATCGTCGTCCCGATCGCGATGTTGCGACCCAGCGAGTCGTAGCGCTGCGGGATCGTGTTGTTGCGCGTCAGGCTGATATTGTACGAGTCCGGCACGATCGGCGCGGCCTTGTCGAACAGGTTGTTCGCGATCAGGCGCAGCGAGAACTGCTTGGCGATCGCGAAGTTGAGCGCCAGGTCGAAATAATTGGCCGGCGCCACGCGATAATAATCGGTCAGCGCACGCTCGGGCGTGCCGCCAATGGCCGGATCACCCGAATTATTGGCATTGGTCAGCGACCCGACATAGCGCCAGTTGAACGAGGCGCTGAACTTCTTGTCGACCGTGGTGTAGGTGGTGCGCAGATTGTGGCTCCACTTCGGGATCAGCTGGCCGCAACCATTGCCGTAATAGCCGGCGCAGTTGCGATCGGGCTGCAGCGGCGAGTCCTGCCCACCGGCAGCGGTGGTCAGCGAGCCGTTGAAGCCGAAGTCCAGGCGGCCAACGGACTCGATGTTGACGCCATACTGACCCTGGAAGTCCCAGCCCTGCGCAACCGACGTATAATAGTTGGTCGTGCCCTGGCGGATATAGCCACCGTTGAACAGCGTCCCGTCGCCCGGATTGCGGACGATGCCCTGGCAGAAGAACTGGTCGCCGCCCGAACGCAGACAGCCATCGGTATAATAGCTGTAGCCATTATAGCCGAGCGAGTTGTTGATCTTGATCCGGTAGCGATCGACCGAGAAGACCAGCCCGCGAACGAAGCGCGGCTTCAGGACCAGGCCATAGGTCTGGGTATAGGCGGTTTCGGGGTCGGCGGTGAAGCCGCCCGAACGCACCGCGCAACCCGCCGAACCATTGGGCGTCGCGCCGTTGCTGCACAACAGGCTCTGGCTGCCATACAGCGCGTCCGAAAGACCCGTCGCACGGCACACCTCGCGCGAGGCGAGCGGCGCGGCATAGGTCACGCCATCGGGGCCGGGGATCGGGGTCGGCGCGCAGAAATCGTTATACGAACCCGCGCCACCGGCGGCGAACTCGATATTGCTCGCCTGGCGGATCTCGACCACGGTCGGCGCGCGCTGCGCCTTGTTGAACGAGGCGCGGAAGGTCAGGTCGCTGACCGGCGCGTAGACGCCCTCGATCTTCCACGTGTTGAACGACTTGGGATTGCTGCTGTACTTGGACACGCGGTAGCCGCCGTTCAGCTGCACCAGTTCGGCGAACGGCTTGTGCTCGACCAGCGGGGCCTGGACCTCGATATTCGCCTCGACCACGTCCTGAGAGAGATCGACGTCGCTGCCGCCCAGCGCATTGCGATAGGCGCCGTCCGCGCGCGACTTCAGCGTGTCCTTGCGATATTCGGTCCCCAGCGCGATCGCCAGACCCTGTTCGGCGAAGGGCGAGGTGACGCCGTATTTGCCCAGGTCGCCGGTGACATTGGCCTGAACGTCATACAGCGTGCCGGTGGTCGCCGACGTGCCGGTGCCGAACAGATAGTTGATCAGCGCAGGGTTGGTGTTGCCGGCGCTGAAAATGTCGAACGGCACACAGCCGGCCGCGCCGCTGACGCAGGTCGGATTGGCCGCCGTGCCGCCGACATTGACGGCGTTCTGAAGCGTCCCCGGAACACGGAAGCTGGGCGTGAAATCCTGATGGTTGCGGGCATAGACGCCGCCCACGTCATAGGTCCAGGCATCACCCACCTTGCCGCGCACGCCGCCGGTTAGGCGGACACCGGTGTTGATATAGGTGTCGGGCCGGTCGTTGTTCTCGCCCAGGCGATAGGCCAGCGTGACGGGCACGCTGCCGACCCCGGCGGCGCAGCCGATCGTGGTCGCCTGCGAGGCCGACAGATAGGGGTTGTTGCAATTGACGTCGACGGTGCCGCTGGCGATTGTCGGATAGTTGTTGAACGACTTGTCGCGGAACCAGATGCCCGATGCATAGAGCTCGGCTTCCGGCGCCAGGTCCAGCGTGGCGAAGCCGCCCGCATTCACCCGCTCCGACGGCCGCTGATAGGCATAGCCGCTGAAATAGTTGGAGGCGTTGCCGAGGCCGGGGCCGAACGGCACGAAATTGCGCGAGCCATCGGGGTTGTTGACCAGCTGCGCGCCCTTGTTGGGGCCGGCCTGCGGCGTGATGAGGCCGCTGGTCGAACTGCTGGGCGTCAGGCCGCACGACAGCGGACCGTTGGGCGTCAGCTGGGTCAGGTAGCAGCCCGCGTTCGACCGCGAGGTCAGCGCGATTTCGTCGGTCTTGCGATAGTTGACGAAACCGCTGAGGTGCAGCTTGTCGTCGAACAGTCCGGTGCCGGCGGTCAGCGTCAGGTCCGCACGCCCGCCGTCATTGGTCAGCCCGCGCGGGCTGCCGAAGCCCGCCGCACGCGCCAGCGGCGACACGATCGTATCGCGGTTGTTGTGGTTGAAGAAGTTGTAGTTGGCGTCCAGCTGAACGCCCTTGAAGTCCTTGCGCAGGACGAAGTTGACGACGCCCGCCACCGCGTCCGAACCATAGACCGACGATGCGCCGCCCGTCAGCACGTCGACACGCTGGAGCAGCGAGGTCGGGATGATGCCCACATCCTGCCCGTTCTGGGTGCCCAGACGCTTGCCGTCGATCAGCACCAGCGTCCGCTCGAAGCCCAGGCTGCGCAGCTTGATCCGCTGGCGACCATCGGAGTCGTTATAGGTCTGCTGGCTGTCGGGGGCGACCTGTGGCAGGCGGTTGAGCACGTCCTCGACATTGACCGCAGCCTGGGCCTGGATGTCCTGGCGCGTGACCGAGGTGATCGGTGCGGCGGAGGCCAGGTTGGGGCGCGCGATGCGGGTGCCGGTCACGATAACCTCGCCGCTGCCCGTGGCCTGCGGCGTCCCGCTGATCGCGGCCGAGCGGGTCGCGGCGGCATCGGCGCTGACCGAACCGGGGTCCTGGGTCTGGGTCTGCGGAATATCGCCCTGGGTGCCGGTCGGGCCCATCTGCTGTGCGATCGCCGGCGTGGCGAACATCATCGTGGCGGCGGACAGCGCCAGCCAGGACGTCGAATATTGCATCTTCATCAGGTATCCCCTTCTCCCCGACTGGGAGCTGTCGGGCTTGGGGAAAAAGACAAATCAGTTACGTTATTGGGTCAATACCTAAACAATACCTCTTTGCGTCCACATGCCGCTTTCGGGCGCGGGCGTGGCAGGAATGTCACTATTTAAATGGATTTCAATGTCATGGCCGTCATGCCTTGGGGTAAATAAGGCCGGATTGGCCATACGGATCGGCACGCGGGAAAACATGTTCCGTAGCATTGGTTCGCAATAGGTCTGTGCGTGGCTTGCGCGATTTCGGTCTTGGCCGCACTATCGCCGTATCGACAATACGAGTTGGAGGAACGGGGGCATGACGGACGCGAACGCGAATGGGCGGCGAGCGTTTTTGGGTGGCGCGGCGGCGGCGGCAGGCTGGATCGCAGCACCGCGCCGGGCCTTCGCGCAAGCGATCGCGCCGCGTGCGACGATCGTGTCGACCTGGGACTTCGGCGCCCCCGCCAATGACGCCGCCTTCGCCGCAGGTCGCGCCGGCGGTTCGCTGATCGATATGGTCGAGGCGGGGGTGAAGGTCCCGGAGGCCGATCCCGACAATCATTCGGTAGGCTATAGCGGCTATCCCGACCGCGACGGCCACGTCACGCTGGACGCGGTGATCATGGACGATGCCGGCGGCGTCGGCGCGGTCGGCGCGCTGGAAGACACCGTCCACGCCATCTCGGTCGCACGCGCGGTGATGGAGCATACGCCGCACACCTTCCTGGTCGGCGAAGGCGCGACCCGCTTCGCCCGCGACCGGGGCTTTCCGCGCGTCGACCTGCTGACGCCGGAGGCCGAAAAGGCGTGGCGCGAGTGGATGAAGGCGCAGAATTACCGGCCGGTCGCCAATAGCGAGACCGGCACCTATGGCGCGGGTCGGCCGGGGACGCCGGGCGGCGCGCTGGACCATGATACGATCGGGATGCTGGCGCGCGATGCGAAGGGTCGGATGGCGGGCGCCTGCACCACCTCGGGCATGGCGTTCAAGATGCGCGGCCGGATCGGTGACTCCCCGCAGGTCGGCTCTGGCCTGTATGTCGAGCGCGGCGTCGGCGGCGCGACCTCGACCGGTCTTGGCGAGGAGGTGACACGCATCTGCGGCACCGCGCGCGTCGTCGCCTCGATGCGCGGCGGCATGAGCCCGCAGGCGGCGTGCGAGGAAGCGGCCAGGCATATCGCCACCCTGCGCGGCGATGCGATCAAGGGGGTGCAGGTCGGCTTCCTGGCGATGGACCCGGCCGGACGGGTCGGCGCCTTCTGCCTGTTGCCCGGCTTCACCTATGCGGTGACCGATGCCGCCGGGCGGACGCGAGTGGAAAAGGCACCATCGCTGTTCAAGGCGTAAAGGCGGCGAAGGGCGACGTCCGTCCCGAGCGGGGGCTCTCAACCTAGGCCCCCTCTCCTCCATCGGCGATCAGCGCGTTCAGGTCGCGCAGCGCCTTGACCAGCCCGAGGCCGCCCGGCCCCGCGATATAGCGCGGGGCCCATTCCGGCTGGAACTTCTCCTTGTACGCACGCAGGCCGCGAAAGCCGTAGAAACGCTCGCCATGACGAAAGACGAGCGAGGCGACCTTCGCCCAGGTCGGGGCCATGCGCCGCCCGCCCACGCCCGACAGCGGCGCCAGCCCCAGCGCGAACCGGGCATAGCCCTCCGCCTTGCCCCACAGCATCAACTCGACGAACATATAGTCCATCACGCCGCCGGGCGCGTCCTCGACATGGCGCATCAGATCGACCGACAATTCGCGCTTCTCGCCCGCCTTCCACAGATTGGCGAAGGCGACGATCCGCCCCTCGACGCGCACCACCGCACAGTCGGTGAGCGTGAGATAGGCGGGATCGAACCGCCCCAGACTGAACCCCTTCTCACCATGCCCCTTGGCGGCGAGCCAATCGTCCGACACGCGCTTCAGCTCGGGCAGGATGGCGGGCACCTGCGCGGCGGGGACGATCGCGAAGCTGGCATTTTCGCGCGTGCGGAACCGATTGAGCGTCTGGCGAAGGGTGCGCATCCGCCCGCCCTCCAGCGCGAAGTCGCCCAGGTCGATCAGCGCCTCCTCGCCATATTTGATGATCTGAAGCCCCATCTCAATGGCGATTTCGAGGCAATCGGGGGTGATCTGATAGAGCATCAGGCGGCCTTGCGCGGCATCGGCGAGCGAGCGCAGCTGCCATAGCAGATCGGCCCAGGCGGGGCGCGGGCCGACGGGATCGCCCATCGCGATCCAGCTGGCGCCGCGAACCTGATACATCACGAACGCGTCGCCTTCGGGCGAGAACAGGAAACGCTTGTCGCCGAGCAGCGCCAGCGAGGCGTCGGTGCGCTCGGCCTGTTCGGCGACGCGCAGCACCCGTTCGATCGGCGGATGGTCCGCCTCTCCCGGCGGCGCAGCGAGGAACAGCCGCCACAGCCCCGCCCCCGCCAGCATCACCGCTACGCCCAGCCCGGCGCGCAGGAAGCGCGAGGGGTCGTCGGACAGCGCGAACCGCCACCACAATGACTCGCGATAATCGACATGCTTATAGGCGAAGAACCCGATCCACCCGGTGCCGACGATGACCACCGCCACGCTGAACAGCCAAGCGGGCGACAGCGGCCGCGCGACGAGCGAAGTACGCCGGTAAAAGGCCCGGCGGCTCGCCTGCAGGAGGAGCGCGATCGACAGGCAGACCGCCGCCTCCTCGTAATCGATCCCCTTGGCCAGCGAGAAGACCGCGCCCGCGACCAGCAGCGCACGCGCCGCCAGGCTGGCACCGTCGAGCCGCCGGTACAGCCCCGGCGACAGCAGCAGCAGCCCGGTGCCGACCAGGCTGGCGGCGAAATGCGATGCCTCGATGAACGGCAGCGGCACGATATGGACCAGCTGATGCACGCGCTGCGGAATGGCGGGCAGCGACCCCGACAGAAGCAGGATGGCGCCGCCGCCGAAACAGGCCGCCGCCAGGATCGGCGGGGCGATGCCCAGCAGCATGCGGCGAATGTCGCGCAGCGCCCTGATCGGCCGCCGCCGCGCCTCGTCCCACGCCAGCAAGCCGATGCCGAGCGCCAGCGGCAGCAGATAATAGAGGACGCGGTAGGCGATCAGCGCGGCGAACAGTTCGGTGCGGTTGGCGGGCACGGTGGCCAGCACCACCGCCTCGAACACGCCGATGCCGCCGGGCACATGGCTGACCAGCGCGACGATGATCGCCAGCGCATAGGCGAGGATGAAGGCGGGCAGCAGCGCGGGTGAGGCACCGGGCAGCAGGACGAACAGCGCGGCACTGGCGCAGGCGAGGTCCAGCGTGGCGATGCCGATCTGCGCCAGCGCCTGTCCCGGCGTGGGCAGCGGCACGCTCCAGCCCCGCCAGCCGATCCGCTGGCCGGGCCGCAACGCGCACAGCAGGACCAGCAGCAGCGCACCGGCGACCACCGCCGCCCCCAGCCAGTGCACCACGTCCTGTTCCAGCACCAGTGCGTCGAGCGTGACCGGCCCGTCATGCAGGACCAGTCCGATGCCGGTGACGGTGAAGACCCCGAACCAGAAGGTCGCGCTGGCGATGGCGATGACCCGCGCGATGTCGGGACCGTCGAGCCCGGCGGCGGCATAGACACGGTAACGCGCCGACCCGCCGGTCAACAGCGCCAGCCCGAGATTGTGGCTGAGCGTATAGCTGGTGAAGGACGCCATCGCCGCGGTCCGCCAGCGCAGCGGCCGGCCGATGACGCGCAGCGCGATGACATCGTAAAAGGTCAGGGCGATATAGCTGGCGATGGTCAACAGCACCGACAGCGCGATCTGTTGCGGGTCGATGGCATAGAAGGCCGCGCGGACATCGACCAGCCGGACCTGGCGCGTCAGATGATGGAGCGCCGACAGCCCCAGCGCGACGAGCAGGACGACCGCCCCCATCGCCAGATAGCCACGCCGGGCCCGCGCAAAGGCGGCGATCCGCGCCGTCCGCCCCGCCGCCTTGCTCGGCTCCGCAACCATGATGCGCTCCGTCACGCCGATCTCGCCGCCACCGATGCCGCGACCCTGTTCACACCCGTCATGGATACGCCCCTCTCCCCCTTCGCCATCCCCGCGAAGCCCATGCGGCGGGAATAGGACCGCCCCTGCCGCCCAGGCATTTCGGCCACGTGACAAGTTCGTCATCCGCCATGGACGCGGCATCATGACAGAAGCGTCACGTGCCGCCCACGCTTCGCTCAGGTGCGGTCGGATAGAAGGATGGGCGTGAAAGGATGGATGATGCCCGCCGTGACCGACAAGCGACTGTCGCACCGAGCCGTCGCGCCGCGCCGCCCGTGAAGGGGTTGCGGATCGTCGGCTGGAGCGCGGCCAGCGCGGCGCTGCTGGGCGGCGCGGCCATCGCGATGCTGGTCGGGCATATGCCGCTTCATGCGGTCGGCCGGCAGAAGCCGACGCTGTACGGCGCCACCTTCGCACCCGTCGGCGGCGACCGGCCCGGTCTGGTCGTGACCAGCCTGCGCAGCGCGGCGGACGATGGCACCGGCCCGGTCGCGCGGCCGCCGCTCAGGGTCGGCGACACCGTCCTGGCGATCGACGACCACCCGGCCACTTCCTTTGCCCTGTTGCGCGACGAAGCCGCCCGCCATGCCCAATCCCCCGTCCGCCTCAGCGTCGCGCGTGACCATGGTCTGGTCACGATCACGCTGCTAAGGACCGGTCCGGGAGGACTTCGTGGCCAACAGGATCTTATTGATTGAGGATGATCGCTCGACGGCGGATTACATCGCCAACGGGCTGCGCGAGGAAGGCTTCCTCGTCGATCACGCCGCCAACGGCCGGGACGGCCTGTTCCATGCGACCGATGGCAGTTACGACTGCATCATCCTCGACCGGATGTTGCCGGGCATGGACGGCATGGCGGCGCTGGCCGCGATTCGCGCCGCCGGGATCACCTCGCCGGTCCTGATCCTGTCCGCCTTGTCTTCGCCCGAAGACCGGGTGGCGGGGCTGACATCGGGGTCGGACGATTATCTGACCAAGCCCTTCGTCTTCGCCGAGCTGCTCGCCCGCGTCCGCCTGCTGATCCGGCGGGGCGGCGTGACGGCCAATGCGCCGCAGACCAAGCTGGTGTGCGACGATCTGGAGATGGATCTGCTCGCCCACCGCGTGCGCCGCGCGGGCAAGCCGATCGATCTGCAACCGCGCGAATACCGGCTGCTCGAATATCTGCTCCAGCATGTCGATCAGGTCGTGACCCGTACCATGCTCCTCGAAGGGGTGTGGGATTTCCATTTCGATCCCAACACCAACGTCACCGACGTGCATATCAGCCGGCTGCGCAAGCAGATCGACGAGGGTTTCGCCCGCCCGCTCCTCCATACGGTGCGCGGTTCGGGCTATAAGCTGGGCGTCGAGAAATAGTCCCCGGCGTCCTCCGTTCGACGACGCTGCGCTTCGCGCTGCTGGTCTTCGCGCTGCAATTGATCGGTGCGGGCGCGATGGTGGCGACCGTTCGTCACCTGACGCGCGGCGAGATCGCGGCGCAGGCGGAGGACGCCGCCATTGACCTGCGCGACGAACTCGCCGGGGTCTGGCTGTCCGGGGGACGCGAGGCGGTGCGCCAGGCGGTCGTCCGGCGACTGACCACCGACCGGGTGCCGCTTTCGGTCATCCTGCTGACTGATCCGCAAGGCCGCTTCGTCACCGGCAACATCGCCGAATGGCCGCCCAACGTGCCGCTGCCCGGCGCCGCGACGATCGAGATCTTCCGCATCGGCCATTCGCAACCCGAACGCATGCGCGTCGTCTCGCTCCATCTGCCCGATGGATCGCGCATCCTGGCGGGCCATGTCGTCGAGAGCGAGCTGCGCGTGGCGCTGGCGATGGAGGAGGCGATGGCGGTCGGCATGGCGGCGGCGATCATCCTCGCCGCACTCGCCGCCTGGATCGCCGCGCGGATGATCGAGCGGCGGCTGGAGGATACGGTGGCGACCGCGCATGCGGTGGCGGCGGGCGACCTGTCGCGCCGGGTGATGCCCAGCGGCGGCGACGACGCCTTCGACGCGCTGGCCCATGCGGTCAATGCGATGCTGGAACGGATCGCGCTGCTGATGACCGAACTCAAGATCGCGACCGACGGGCTGGCGCACGACCTTCGCTCCCCGCTGACGCGGCTGCGCGCCACGCTGGAGCGCGCGCTGTCCGAATGCCGGGAAGAAGGCGCAAGGATCGGGGTGGCACGGGCGCTGGACGAAGGCGATCGCCTGCTGGCGATGCTCGACACCGCGCTCAGGATCAGCCGTGCCGAGGCCGGGCTTGGCCGCGACGCCTTTGTCGAGACCGATCTGGCCGACATGGCGCGCGACGTGGCCGACATGTTCGAGCCGCTGGCCGAGGACCGTGGCATGACGATCCGGGCGGAGGCCCCCGACACGCTCGTCGCATGCGTCCACCGCGAATTACTGGGCCAGGCGATCGCCAATCTGGTCGACAATGCGCTGAAATACGGGTCGGGCGCGGTGACGATCCGGGTCGAAGAAGGCCCCGTACTCATCGTCGCCGATGACGGCCCCGGCATCCCGCCCGACCGCCGCGAGGAGGCGTTGAAACGCTTCGGACGGCTGGACGCGGCGCGGACGGAGAGCGGTGCCGGCCTCGGCCTGTCACTCGCCAGCGCCGTGGCGCATCTGCATGGCGGCACGTTGTCGCTGGAGGATCATTCGCCGGGGCTGGTGGTGCGATTGGATCTGGGAGCGTCGAGCTGAAGGGGCATCACCGCGACCGGTGACACCCCTCCGTCAGGGCTTCGCCCTGCCACCTCCCCTTACAGGGGAGGAGATATATCCCTCCCCCGTTCCGCCTGAGCGAAGTCGAAGGCCGTGCCCCGGATCACGCCGCGACGTTGCCCGTCCGCTCCAGCTTGCCCCAGCCGACGATCCACCCGCCGATCGCCGAGGCGATGGCGCGGATCACCACCCAGTACATGATCTGGCGATAGACCAGCCGCTGTGCGACCAGCAGGTGCGCGGGATAGCGGACGCGGTTGCCGTCCAGTCGGTAGGCCAGCCACCCGCACAGCACATCGACCGAGGTGAAGATCAGCCAGTAGCCCGCCATCTGCCACACATCGGTGCTGGTCTGCGCCCAGCCATGCTGGCTGACGCGCACCGCCGTGCCGATCACAGACAGGATCAGCGACAGGTCGATCAGCGGCGAGATCGCGGCGAACAGGATCTGGAACAGCCATGCCTGGGGCAGGCCGATCCGCGCCAGGCCGGCGGGCTTGCCAGTGCGGATCACCGCGCGGTGCTTCCACAGGCATTGCAGCGTCCCGAACGCCCAGCGATAGCGCTGCTTGGCGAGCGCCTTGAAGCTCTCGGGCGCTTCGGTCCAGGCGACCGCGCGCGGATCGTAGGTGACGCGCCAGCCGGCCCGCTGGATGGCGATGGTCAGATCCTGATCCTCTGCCAGCGTATCCTCGGGATAGCCGCCCACCGCATCCAGCGCGGCGCGCCGCCATGCGCCGACCGCGCCGGGCACCACCGTCATCGCATCGAACCCGGCGAGCGCGCGGCGTTCGAGATTCTGCGCGGTGATATATTCGACCGCCTGCCAGCGGGTGACCAGATTGACCCGGTTGCCCACCCGCGCATCGCCCGCCACCGCGCCGAGCTTCGGATCGGCGAACCAGCGCGCCAGCTTGGCGATCGTCTCCGGCTCGAACTGGGTATCGGCGTCGAGCGCGATCAACACCTCACCGGTCGCGTCCTTCAGCGCGCGGTTCAGCGCCGCCGCCTTGCCGCCATTGACCAGGGTCAGCAGCTGGACGCGCGGATCGCCCGCGAAGGTGTCGCGCACCACCGCGCTCGTCGCGTCCTTCGACCCGTCATCGACGACGATGACCTGCAATCCCGGATAGTCGCTGGCGAGCACGCGGGCCACCGACTGGGCGATCACCCGCTCCTCGTTGAAGGCGGGGATGATGACCGAGACGCTGGGGGTGTATTCGGGCGGCACGGGCTTGGACTTGCGGCCCTGGAACCAGGCCAGCGCCGCCATCACGACCGCGCGCGCGATACCCAGCGCGATCGCCAGATAGAAGATCCAGGCCAATGTCTTGGACAGGAAGGCCAGCACCACGAAGATCGCCACATCGGTCCGCACCGCCAGCAGGTCGCGTCCCTTGACCACCGGCATCGCCTGATCGCGGCTGACCCCGACCAGTTGCGATGCGGGCACGAAGCGATAGCCCTCGGCGCGCAGCGTCTCGATGATGCGCGGCAATGCGTCGACCGTCTGCTGCCGATCGCCGCCGCCGTCATGGAGCAGGACGACATTGGCCGAATTGTCGGGCGTCGCGCCGTGAACCTGGTCGATCACCTGCTGGACGATCTGGTCGGTGCCCGGCCGCTGCCAGTCATTGGGATCGACGTGCAGGCCGACGACCGTATAGCCCAGATTCTGCGCCAGCAGCGCCGGGCCGATTTCGTCGGCCGTGGTCGGCTCGGCATCGCCGAAATAGGGCGCGCGGAACAGCGTCGTCGACCGGCCGGTATAGGCCTGGATCAACCGCTGCGTCGCGTTCAGCTCCAGCTTGGTCGTGCGCGGGCCGGTGGTCGCGAGATTGGGATGGGTGTAGCTGTGATTGCCCAGCTCGCTGCCATCCGCGACGATCCGGCGCAGCAATTGGGGATGCTCCAGCGCGTTCTCGCCGATGACGAAGAAGGTGGCGGGCACATGCTCACGCTCCAGCACGTCCAGGATCTTGGGCGTCCACACCGCGTCGGGCCCGTCGTCGAAGGTCAGGGCCAAGGTCTTGGGCACGTCGCCCGCGCGCTGCACGACATAGGGCGTGGGATAGGCCTGATAGACCTCGTTACGAATCACCGCGTCCTTGTCGTATTGCAGCGCGCGGCGGCCATCGGTCGGCTGCGCGGTGATGCGCAGGATCTCGCCCGGCCCCTCGACATCGACGTTCAGCGGCTGGGCGATGGCGTTCAGCCGCGGGATGACGCCGGGCCGATCGCTGCGAAAGGCGGCGAAGTCGTTCCACAGCCCGGGGTCCTCGGTGCCCAGCCGCCAGAAGGCGACGTCGTCGACCCCCAGATGCTTGAGCGCCTGCAACTGGTTCCAGCTGGTTGCCGCGTCCAGCATCCACACCGCATGATGCTCGCCATTCTCGTCATAGGCGAAGCCGGCATTGCCGCTGGCCGGGTCGAAGCTGATCTTCGCCTGGCTGTCATGCGCGATCAGCCACGCCTCTTCGATCGACAGCGCGTCGGCGCCCTGCCCGTGCCAATCATAGGCATAGCTGCCCAGCGCGACGATCAGACGGTCGCGCCCGACCCGACGGATCGCATCCTCGACCGCGTTCAGGAACCAGGGCTGCGACGCGATCGGCCCCGCGCTGCCGGTTTCCCAATGCTCGTCATAGGCCATCAGCATGACCCGGTCGACGACCTTGGCGAGCCGACCCAGCTGCCAGCTTTCGTCGTCGGCGGGAACGGTCACGGCCAGCACGGTGCCCTTGGGCAGATGCGCCTTGATCCGCTGGAGCAGCCGAGGATAGCCGGCCATCGCGCTGGCGGGCAGGTTCTCGAAATCGATGACCAGCCCCGATTGCCGGTTGGCGGTGACGGATTCGCCGAGCTGCGCGGCCAGCCGTTCCGACGCGGCCGGGCTGGCGATGATCCGCGCGATCGCGTCGCCGTCCCAGTGATCCTCGGCCAGATTCTGCACCATCGGCAACAGCCGGGGTGGCTTGGCGACACCGGACAACAGGCTTGCGAGCTTGGCATCGTTGCTGACTTGCAGATCGCCCTTGGGGCCCGTCACGTTCATCAGGGCCGGCACCAGCCAGTCGATCTGACGCATATGCGCATGCAGCGAGGCAAGACCGGCATCGTCACCCGGTTGATAGAAGGCGACCGTCAACGGGGTATGCGCCGCCGCCACCGCCTTGCGCGGCAACCAGTCGCCCCGCCGCCCCTTGAGCTGCGCGGTGGGCTCCAGCGTCATCGCCTGACGCCGCGCGAAGGGCAGCGGCAACAGCCCCGAGCGCGGCACCGCCACCAGCGTCGTGGCGAAGGCGATCGCCGCGATCACTACCGCCAGGATCATGACCGCGACGGACCGCCGCGCCCAGGCGCCCCGCCGTCCGGTCGGGTCGAAGAAAATCGGGTTGGTCACAATATCGGTCCCCGGGTGATGCTATCGATGCGCGGCCGGCTGAATGTCCGGCCCCTGACTCCACCATCCCCCGATGACAGACGCCGCGCGTAGATCGCGTGTGCGCCGCATTACAGATTTTTCATGAGCAGTTCGTAAACCGAACGTCAGAAGCATGGCAAAGAACAGTCTCACCCGTCAGGATCGGCCATGACAGCTCTGTTTTTCCAACTTCATCGGCAACGCCGCCGCATCCTCGCCGGCTTGATCGGGATCCTGATCCTCGTTCCCGCCATCCTGCTGTATTCCGGTAACTATTTTGCGCGCGAGCCGATCACGCGCTTTCCGGCGCAGGGAAAGCCCGCGCCGATCCTGGTCCTGTCCTTTTCGGGCGACATGGGGCTGCGCTACGGCACGGGCGGCGTGATCGCGCGGGCGCTCAGCGCCTCGGGCATCGCGGTCACCGGCATCAATTCGCCCGTCCTGTTCCGTACGCGGCGCAGCCGGGCCGAGATCGACGCCATCGTCGCCGACTATGTCCGCCGCGCCGCCCGCGAGGCGGGACGCCGCAGGCTGGTGCTGCTCGGCCAGTCCTATGGCGCGGACGTTCTCCAGACCGGGCTCGCCCATCTGCCCGCCGATTTGCGGGCACGGGTGTCCGCGATCGTCCTCGTCGTGCCGGGCAAGACGGTCTTCTTCCGCTCCGACCCCAGCGGGCTGGCCTATATGGGCAAACCCGACAGCCTCGGCATCACCACCGCGCGCACCATCGACTGGGCCCCCCTCACCTGCATCTACGGCGTCGAGGAGAAGGACAGCCTGTGCCCGCTGCTCAAGGGCGGTACCGCGCACGTCATCGGCCTGCCCGGTAGGCATTACCTGAACCATGACGACGCCGCGCTCGTCGCGCGCGTCGAAGCGGCGGTACGCGGCGGTCGCGCGTCACGCACCGCCCCCGCCCCGCCGACGGCGTGACGGGGGCGTGAGGGGGGCGTCTCAGGTCAGGCGGTGACCGGCGCGATCGGCGCGCGACCGCCCGCTTCGGTCCGCCAGATCGCCGCGCAGCCCTCGCGATAGGGTTTGGCCAGCACCGTCGACACCGTCATGAACCGCGCGGTCGCGGTGTCGCGGGTCAGCGTCAGGTGCAGATAGCCCTTGGCGTCCTGATCGCAGAAGCGGACGACCCGGGGATTGGCCGCCGCGATCTCTCGCCCGATGCCGGGCATCAGGTCGCCCCAGGATGGGCTGGTGATCGCGGTGCTGCCGAATTCGGCGGCGACCAGATGGCCCTTGGCATCGTACAGGTCGTTGGCCCAGGCGGCATGGCTGTCGCCCGACACCACCACCGGGTGGCTGCCCGCACGCGTGAAGGCGGCGTAGAGCCGTTCGCGCTCGGCCGGATAGCCGTCCCAGCTGTCGAAGTTGAGCGGCAGGCCGGCGCGGAACGATGCCAGCGCGCGGTCGAGCTGCGCCCGTGTGCCCTCCTCCATGCGCTTGGTCATCGCGGCAAAGCGGGCAGGCCCCATCTGCTTTTCGAGATCGGGGCCATCGATCCGCGCCATCACCACCTGATTGCCGATCACCTGCCATGGCCGCCCCGCGCGCACCGAGGCGCCCAGCGTCCGCTCCACCCAGGCGAGTTGCCCCGGGCCCAGCAGCGTCCGGTCGGGCCGCGCGCGTTCCGCCATCATCGCGGCATATTCGGACGGCTCGGGCCCCTCGCCCTTGGCCTGGACCTGCCGGGAACGCGCGAGCAGACGCGATTCCAGCATGACGATCGTCGCCAGGTCGCCAAAGTCGAAACTGCGATAGATCGCCTCCCACGGCTCGCCGGGGCGGGGATCGCGGATCGGCATCCATTCGAAATAGGCCTGCATCGCGGCCGCCTTGCGCTTGCCCCAATCGCCCTCGACGGCGGGTTGGTGGTTTTCGGCGCCCCCGATCCAGTCGTCATTGGCGACCTCGTGATCGTCCCACACGCAGATGAAGGCGGCACGGGCATGGGCCGCCTGCATGTCGGGATCGCGCTTCACCTGCGCGTGACGCTGTCGGTAATCGGCGAGCGAGACGATCTCGTGCGCGGGTTCGGGCAGGCGGCCGAGCTTGTGCCCGATCTGCGTGCCATAGCCGTCCGCGCCATATTCATAGATATAGTCGCCCAGGTGCAACACCGCGTCGAGCCGCTCGCTCCTGGCGATCGCGTCATAGGCGTTGAAAAGCCCGCCGGGATAAAGCTGGCACGAGACGACCGCCAGCACCACATCGTCGATTGACCCGCGCGGCAGGGTGCGGAACCGCCCCTCGGCCGAGCGCCCGCCCGCCGCGGTTTCGAACCAGTAGCGATAGTCACGGCCCGGCCGCAGGCCGGTCACCTCGACCTTGGCGGTGAAGTCGCGCGCGGCGCGTGCCGTGACCCGCCCGGTGCGCAGCCCCACCGCATCGCCGCCGCCGATGGGCGCGACGTGCCAGGTCAACGCGATATCCCCCGCCGCCCCATCCTCGGTGGGTGTCGCGCGGGTCCACAGGATCGCGCCGTCGCTTGCGGGATCGCCGCTGGCGACGCCGTGGTCGAAGCGGACCTCCGCCGGCGTGGCCGCCTCCGCCAGGCCGGCGGGTATGGCGAGCGCGGTTCCGCTTCCCATCAGCGTCAGGGCGCGGCGGCGGTTCATCATGGTCATCGTATCGGGTCCTTTCGTGCCCGATCGGCTATCCCCGCCCCGCGACACCGCGATGGCGCGGCCATGACGGTTTCGCGACACTTTGGGGCTGTCGTCACGAAAGCGAAACATCCAAGACACCAACCGGTAATGGCTTGCACCTAATCGGCTCGCACATTCGGATATATTCGGGGGAACATCCATGATCGCCAATCTGCGCCGCTTGACGGCGGCCACCCTGCTGGCTGGCCTGTCGCATACCGCCATCGTCCAGTCCGCGCAGGCGCAGGCGATGATCCAGCCGCAGGCCGAGGGTAGTTATGCCGACGATAGCGCCGACGTCATCGTCACCGCGCAGAAGCGCGAACAGCGGATCGAGGACGTGCCGCTGACCGTCTCGGCCGTCACCGGCGCGCGCATGGCCAATCTGGGCGTCAATTCGCTCGCCGAGGTCGCGCAATACATCCCCGGCCTCCAGATCCAGGAACAGAGCGCCAACAATCCCGGCTTCGTGATCCGGGGCATCACCTCGGACTCCGGTTCGGCGCAACAGGGCGCGCGCGTCACGCTCTATTACAACGGCATCGACATCAGCCGGACGCGCGGTGCCTATCAGGACCTGTACGATATCGAACGGATCGAGGTGGCCAAGGGGCCGCAGGCGACGCTGTTCGGCACCGCCGCCGCGGTCGGCGCGATCAGCATCATCTCGGCCCGTCCCCAGCCCGGCACCGATGCCGGCATCCTCGCCACCTATGGCAATTTCAACCGAACCCAGGTGTCGGGCTATTTGAACGCCGGCAACGAGACGCTCGCCGGCCGCCTGGCGTTCGCGTATAAATATCGCGACGGCTATGTCCGCAACATCGCGGGCGATGCGAATGTCCCCAACCAGAATCAGGGACGGATCGACCAGGACGACCTGAACGGCCAGGACCAGCGCGGCGTGCGCGGATCGCTGCGCTGGCGGCCCAACGGCTCGGTCACCGCCGACCTGATCCTGACCTATGACGGACAGCGCAATCCGGGCACCGCGTTCAAGAGCCGCGCCTTCGCCCCCACCGGCGGGCAGACCGGCGATTTCGGCTATGCCGAGCTGTCCGGCTCGCCCTTTTCCGCCGAGATATTGGGCGCACGCAAGCTGGGGCTGCACCGCGACGTCTATGACGCCAACCTGACGGTCGCGGTCGATATCGCGCCGGGCATCACCTTCACCACCGTCAACGGCTATCGCCGGTTCGATTCGCGCGAGGTGTTCGACGCCGATGGCGGCCCCGCCTGGTATCTGGAGTTTGGCGAGGATGCCAAGGGCGACCAGTGGAGCCATGAGAGCCGCTTCGCCTTCGATGGCACGAAGTACCGCGCCTCGTTCGGCTGGAACGCCTTTTTCGAAAATGGCCAGCAGCGCGTGCCCTTCTCCACCGAGGAGGGCACCTACCTCGCCTGCTCGGTCACGCCCGACTTCGCCGCCGTCCGCCAGTTGCTCAACGCGGCGGGCATCCCGACCGGCACCGCCTGCGTCGCCGCCAACGGCACCATCCCCGCGACACGCGCCACCGCCATCCTCTCGCGCGGCGCGCTGGCCAGCCTGCCCTACAGCGCCAGCTTCGCCAATTACGGCAATAACGACACCTATTCGGTCTTCGGCGACGCCACCTGGATTCCGACGCCTGCACTGGAGCTGACCGCCGGCGCGCGCGTCCTGATCGAGGACCGCCAGTCGGGCTATAGCTCGGTCATGCCCGACAGCCGGTTGCTGGCGGGCGCGGGCATCTTCACCAGCCTGCTGGGGGCCGCCAACACCAAGGGGCAGAAGTTCGAGGCGCAGCGCAGCTATGCCGCGTTCCTGCCGCGCTTCAACGCGCTCTACCGGGTCAGCGACGCGGTCAACCTCTATGCGACGGTCAGCAAGGGCCGCCGCTCGCCCGTCGTCCAGCTGGAGGGCCGCCGGATCGTGCCGCTCAGCGTCGCCAATTCGGGCGCCATCCCCCGGTTGCAGATCGTGCCGGAAGAGAATGTCTGGAATTACGAGGGCGGCATCAAGGGACGGGTCGGCCCGTTCACCGGCGCGGCCTCGGTCTTCTATCAGCGGTACAAGGGCTTCCAGGTCTCGGTAATCGAAAATGGCGCGACCGTCACGCGCAGCGCCGGCTCGGCCAATAATCTAGGCGTCGAGCTGGAGGGCAATCTGGCGGTCCATCGCTGGCTCAGCCTGTTCGCGACCTTCGCCTATATCGATGGCGGCATCGGCGACGATCCCGCCAATGGCGTGTTCGCGGGCAACCGCTTCCGCCTGCAGCCCGACACCACCGCCTCGGGCGGCGCGACGCTGCGCGTGCCGGTGGGATCGGCGGCGACCTTCTATGCGACGCCCAGCGTCACCTATCGCTCGAAAGTGTTTTTCGAGTTGCCCAACCGCGACGCGATCTCGCAAGGCGGCTATACGCTCGTGAACCTGCGTGCCGGCATGGAGTTCGGTAACCAGGGCCGGTTCCATATCGG
Organism: Sphingomonas sp. NPDC019816; assembly: GCF_050274375.1. Taxonomy (NCBI): domain Bacteria; kingdom Pseudomonadati; phylum Pseudomonadota; class Alphaproteobacteria; order Sphingomonadales; family Sphingomonadaceae; genus Sphingomonas; species Sphingomonas sp. NPDC019816. Next base: position 1,348 of record NZ_JBNNOB010000036.1, on the reverse strand, counting down.
CGGCTTCGCACGCAACCTGACCAATGCGCGCTATCTGATCGATGCGGGCAATACCGGCGGCAGCTTCGGCGCGCCGACCTATATCGCGGGCGAGCCGCGCTTCTATGGCGTGGAGCTGGGCGCGCGTTTCTGATCCCGTCATCGTCGCCGTCTCAGTGACTTAACCGCTTCCTAACCCTGCCCTTGTAAAGCCGATCCATTGGTCACGGGGGCAGGAACCGGATATCGTGTGGCGGTGGTGGATGTTGGTGGCGGCGCTGGCGGTCGCGACATCGTGTACGCCCGTGCACCGGGCCCCGCCGCATGTGACACTGGACATCCCGCCGCCCACCCCGCGCACGCTGCTGCGCCAACTCGCGCTCGACGTGCCCGGCGACGTAGTGCCCGATCACCCGGTCGCCGATACGCGGATCGAGATGGCCGCCGCGCCGGCCTTCAGCGGCATCGCCCGGTCCGCTGGCGACGCGGCGCGCGCCGCCGAATGTCTGACCGCCGCCATCTATTACGAAGCCCGGTCCGAACCCGTCGACGGCCAGCGCGCGGTGGCGCAGGTGGTGCTGAACCGCGTCCGCGACCGGGCCTTTCCCAAGAGCATCTGCGGCGTCGTCTATCAGGGATCGGAACGCTCTACCGGTTGCCAGTTCAGCTTCACCTGCGACGGATCGATGCTGCACCCGCGCGACCCCGCCGCCTGGGCCCGCGCCGCCGCCGTGGCGCAGGGCGCGCTGGCGGGACTGGTCTATGCGCCGGTCGGGGCCGCGACCTTCTACCACGCCAATTACGTGCTGCCCTGGTGGGCCTCCAGCCTCAACCGGATCGGATCGGTCGGCAGCCACATCTTCTACCGCTGGCGCGGGGCGCTAGAGCGTGGCCTGTCGTTCCGGCAGGATTATGCGGGCGTCGAGCCGGCCATACCGGTCCGCGTGGCGGCGGCGAATACCGACATGACCCTGCCGGATACGCTGCACGGCGTGACGATCCATCGCGGCGAAGAGGCACGCGCCGCCGGACCGGTCGCGATAGCCGGGGTGCGCATCCACCGCAACGGTGTGACCCACGATGCGGGCAATGCCGGGCAGGACGTTATCGTCGGCGAGGAAAGCGATCCGAGCTGACTGGTTTTTTTTGGGGGGGGTGGTCCCTCGGCCTAGGCTATCGCCTGTGGCCTTGCCCTCCCCCATCCCCTCCCGCCTGCGGGAGGGGCGTGCCTGCGGCGCGGGCCATCGCCAATTACAGATTGCCTGGTCAGGCGCTCAGGTCGCGAGGCATTACGGTGTGAACTGCCACGGCCGGCAAGGAAGGCGACACCCGCCAACCGCCTCCTCCCCTCCCGCAGGCGGGAGGGGCC
>NZ_JBNNOB010000035.1:0-28761 GCF_050274375.1 Sphingomonas sp. NPDC019816 | reverse complement strand
GGGGTCACCCAGAGGTGTATATCCTGGTTCTGCCGGTGTTCGGCGTGTTCTCCGAAGTCACCGCAACCTTCTCCAGAAAACGCCTGTTCGGCTATACCTCACTGGTATGGGCAACCATCGCGATTACCGTTCTGTCGTTCATCGTCTGGCTGCACCACTTCTTCACCATGGGGTCCGGCGCGAACGTTAACGCCTTCTTCGGTATCGCCACCATGATCATTTCCATCCCGACCGGGGTGAAAATCTTCAACTGGCTGTTCACCATGTACAAGGGGCGCATCCGGTTCGAGCTGCCGATGATGTGGACCATCGCGTTCATGCTGACCTTCACCATCGGTGGCATGACCGGCGTTCTGCTGGCCGTTCCGCCCGCCGACTTCGTGCTGCACAACTCGCTGTTCCTGATCGCCCACTTCCATAACGTGATCATCGGCGGCGTGCTGTTTGGCGCCTTCGCCGCGATCAACTATTGGTGGCCCAAGGCCTTCGGGTTCAAGCTCAACCAATTCTGGGGCAAGGTGTCGTTCTGGCTGTGGGTCATCGGCTTCTGGGTCGCCTTTACGCCGCTGTACATCATGGGCCTGATGGGCGTGACGCGTCGCCTTCATCACTTCGAGGACCCATCGCTGCAGATCTACTTCATCATCGCCGCGCTGGGCGCGCTGATGATCGCGGGTGGTATCGGGGCCTTCCTGGTTCAGATCGGCGTGTCGATCTGGAAGAAGGAAGAGCTGCGCGACGTGACCGGCGATCCCTGGGACGGCCGTACGCTGGAATGGGCGACCTCGTCGCCGCCGCCGGATTACAACTTCGCGTTCACGCCCGTCATCCATGAGCTGGATGCCTGGTACGACATGAAGGACAAGAAGGCGCAGGCACCGACCGAGGGTTATCGCGCGATCCACATGCCCAAGAACACCGGCACCGGCGTCATCATCGCCGCGCTGTCGACCGCCGCCGGCTTCGGCATGATCTGGTACATGTGGTGGCTCGCCGCCCTCGGCCTGATCGGTGTCGTCGTCGTCGCCATCTGGCACACGTTCAACTATGACCGCGATTACTACATCCCCGTCGAGGAAGTCGTGGCAACGGAAAGCGAGCGGCGTCGGCTGCTCGGTCAGGGAGCCTGATCCATGTCGACCGATGTTCTGAGCGCCGATCCGGCGAAGAACCCGACCTATTATCTGGTCGAGGACGAGGATCATCATCACGAATCCGGTGGCTCGACCGCCATCGGGTTCTGGATGTACCTGATGAGCGACTGCCTCATCTTCGCCATTCTGTTCGCCACCTATGGCGTGCTGGGCACCAGCTATGCCGGCGGGCCGACCCCGCGGGAGATTTTCGAGCTCCCGCTGGTCGCGCTCAACACCGCGATGCTGCTCTTCTCGTCGATCACCTATGGCTTCGCCATGATCGCGATGGAGAAGAATCAGAAGTCGCAGACGCTGATCTGGCTGGGCATCACCGGCCTGTTCGGTCTCGCCTTCCTGTCGATCGAGCTCTACGAGTTCAGCAACCTCATCCATGAGGGTGCGGGTCCGCAGCGTTCGGCCTTCCTGTCGTCCTTCTTCACGCTGGTCGGCACGCACGGTCTCCACGTCACCTTCGGCTCGATCTGGCTGGTCACGCTGATGGTGCAGGTCGGCCGCTTCGGCCTGATCCAGGCGAACAAGCGTCGCCTGATGTGCCTTTCGATGTTCTGGCACTTCCTGGACGTCGTCTGGATCGGTGTCTTCACCTTTGTCTATCTGCTCGGAGTTCTCCGGTGAGCGCGCATCATCCCCACGGTCATGGCGACCACGCCAACCTCGACCATGATCTGCATTCGCATGGCGACACCCATGGTCACGGCTCGCTCAAGGGCTACATGATCGGGTTCGTGCTGTCGGTGATCCTGACGGCCATCCCGTTCTGGGCCGTGATGACCGGCGGGCTGGGCGATACCCAGACGACCGCGCTCGTCATCATGGGCCTCGCCTTCGTGCAGATCGTCGTCCACATGATCTACTTCCTTCACATGAACACCAAGTCGGAGGGTGGCTGGACGATGATGGCGCTGGTCTTTACCGCCGTGCTGGTCGTCATCACGCTCAGCGGATCGATCTGGGTCATGTATCACATGAACACCAACATGATGCCGGACATGGCCGCCCAGCTGGGCGGCGGCATGTAATGGCGGACGCCGGTACCGCGGGCGGGCGGCGCGGCCGCTCGCTGCTGGTGCCGGCAATCCTTACCGCGATCGGGCTCGCCCTGATCGCGGGGTTCGTTTCGCTGGGCGTGTGGCAGCTTCATCGCCGCGCCTGGAAACTGAACCTGATCGCGACGGTGGAGGCGCGGTTGCACGCCGCCCCTGTCGCGGCTCCTCCGACCGCCGGCCCCGGCGACGTCTATCGCCGCGTCACCGCTCGCGGGACATTCCGCAACGATCGCGAGACCTTCGTGCAGGCGGTGACCGAGCGCGGCCCCGGTTTCTGGGTCTTGACCCCGCTGGTCGGTCCTGACTTCACCGTGCTGGTCAATCGCGGCTTCGTGCCGGCGGAAAGGCGCGCGCACCATGATCGCCCCGCCGGGCCGGTACGCGTCACCGGGCTGGTTCGTATCAGCGAGCCCGGCGGCGCCTTCCTCCGGTCCAACGATCCGAAGGCCGACCGCTGGTATTCGCGTGACGTGGCGGCCATCGCCGCTGCCAAGAAGCTGGGCCCGGTCGCGCCCTATTTCATCGATGCCGACGCCACGCCCAATCCCGGCGGCTATCCCGTCGGCGGGCTGACCGTCGTGGCGTTCCGCAACAGTCATCTGTCCTACGCACTGACATGGTTCGCGCTGGCGATCCTGACGGTCGTCGGGCTCGTCATCCTGTGGCGGCGCGGGCGCGACGGATGAGCGGCGCGTCACCCTATCTGCCGTTCACGGTTCGCCCGCGCGAGCCCGACGCGGCCGCCGGTACCGCCAATATGCGCCAGCTCATCCATCTGCGCTGGATGGCGGTCGCCGGGCAGCTCGTGACGATCATCTTCGTCAACCGGGTGATGGGTGTCCAATTGCCTCTGGTGGCGATGATGGGCGTCCTGCTGATGGCGGTCGCGATCAACCTCTTGAGCCACTTCCGACTCCGCTTTCACGGCATCACCAATACCGAACTGCTGTTCGCGCTGATGTTCGACGTCGGCACGCTGACGCTGCAATTGTTTTTGGCGGGCGGCGCGACGAACCCCTTCATCTCGCTCTACCTCATACAGGTCGTGCTGGGGGCGGTGTTGCTGGAGATATGGTCGGCCTGGGCGTTGGCTGGGATCACCGGCATCTGCTTCGGATTGCTTTCCTTACATCACCGGCCGCTGGCCTTTCCGCCCTGGCTATTCGGTGACATCGCCGGACTGCATACGCTGGGCAATTGGCTGGGCTTTGCGATCGTCGCGGTGCTGCTGATCCTGTTCGTCACGCGGATCAGCGAAAATCTCCGCCAGAACGCCGCGCGCATCGCAGATTTCCGACAACAGGCGTCGGAAGAGGAGCATATCGTCCGCATGGGCCTGCTCGCCTCCGGGGCCGCGCATGAACTGGGAACGCCGCTCGCCAGCTTGTCGGTGATCCTGAGCGACTGGCGGCGCATGCCCCGCTTGCGCGACGACGCCGAACTGATGGGCGAGATCGCCGAGATGCAGGCCGAGGTGCAGCGGTGCAAGGCGATCGTCACCCGCATCCTCCAATCGGCAGGCGAGCCACGCGGCGAGGCCCCCGAACTGTCCGAGGTCGGTTTGTTCATCGATGCCATCGTCGGCGAATGGCGCCAGACCCATGCGCAGGTGCCGTTCGATTACGCACGAAGCGACGATGACGCGGCGATCGTTTCCGATCCGGCGATCAAGCAGGCGGTGTGGAACGTACTCGACAACGCGGCGGAGGCGTCGCCACGCTGGGTCGGGCTGGCCGTCACGCGCGAGGGCGAAACGGTTGCGATCCGCATATCCGATCGCGGCCCGGGCTTCACCCCCGCGACGCTGGCCCATGTCGGTCGTCCCCAGCAATCGACCAAGGGCGAGGGCCACGGCGTCGGCCTGTTCCTGGTATCGAGCGTGGTCCGCAAGCTGGGCGGCCGGCTGGAGGCGATGAACCGGCCGGAGGGTGGCGCGACGGTGACGCTGACCCTACCTTTGGGTATGATCGGCATCACGGATCGGAAGAAATAATGGACGGCGAGCGCTCGCTGATAATCGTCGAGGATGACGACACATTCGCCCGTACGCTGCAACGCTCGTTCGAGCGACGCGGCTATGAGGTCCGGGTGGCCAACAGTCCCGACGCGTTGATTGCGATACTGGCTGAAATGACGCCGCGCTATGCCGTAGTCGACTTGAAGCTCGGTCAGGCGTCGGGCCTCGCCTGTGTTCAGACGCTGCACGCGCATGACCCTGACATGCTGATCGTCGTGTTGACCGGTTTCGCCAGCATCGCCACGGCGGTGGAGGCGATCAAGCTGGGCGCGTGTCATTACCTCGCCAAGCCGTCCAATACCGATGATATCGAGGCCGCGTTCCACAAGGCCAGCGGCGACGCCACGACCGCGATCACCGATCGCCCCAGCTCGATCAAGACGCTGGAGTGGGAGCGGATCAACGAAACGCTGGCCGAGACGAATTTCAACATCTCGGAGACGGCACGGCGGCTGGGCATGCACCGCCGCACGCTGGCGCGTAAATTGGAGAAGCGCCACGTCCCCTGACGCGGCGCTCCCCTGATCGTCAGCGGCGTTTTTCGGCCGCGATCCAGTCGTCGATTTTCTTTTCGAGGACCGGCATGGGCAAAGCACCGGTGTCGAGCACTTCAGCGTGGAAGCGACGCGGATCGAACCTGATGCCCAGATCGGCCTTGGCCTTCGCCTTCATCCGGCTGATCGTCAGCTGTCCGATCTTGTAGGCCAGCGCCTGGCCCGGGATGGCGATATAGCGTTCGACCTCGGCGGTTGCATCGGTACGCGCCATCGGCGAATTGGCGAGCATATATTCGATCGCCCGGTCGCGCGTCCAACCCTTGGCATGGATGCCGGTGTCGACGACCAGCCGCATCGCGCGCAGCATCTCGTCGTTCAGGCCACCCATCCGCTGATAGGGATCGGTCTCCATGCCCAGCTCGGGCCACAGCGTCTCGGCATAGAGCGCCCAGCCTTCCGCATAGGCGGTATTGCCGCCGAAGCGCATAAAGGCCGGAAGCGCCGCATTCTCCTGCGCCAGGCTGATCTGGAAATGATGCCCCGGCACCGCTTCGTGCAGATAGAGCGTATCCATCTCCCACATATAGCGCGAGGGGAGGTCATAGGTGTTGTAGTAGAATACGCCCGGCCGTGAGCCATCGGGCGTGCCGCCCTGATAGGAGCCGCCGGCATCGGTCTTTTCCTTGAACGCCGGCACCGGCCGGATTTCCAGCGGGGTCTTCGGGATCAACGAGAATTGCTCGCGGATACGCGCATCGACGCGGCGGCCGATCGCTTCATAACCTTCGCGAAGCTGCCGCGCCGACTTGGGCTGGAATTGCGGGTCGGTCCGCAGGAAGGTGAAGAACTGCGCCAGGCTGCCCTTGAAGCCCACCGCCTGCTTCTGGACCTCCATCGCCTTCAGGATACGCGCGACCTCCGACAGGCCGAGTTGATGCACATCCTCGGCCTTGAGCGGGAGCGTGGTGTTCTGTTCGATCAGATAGGAATAGAGTTTTGCGCCGCCCGGCATCCCTGACAGCCCGACGCTGTCGCGGGCGACCGGCAGGTAGGTGCCCTTGAGGAAGTCGCGCATCCGTCGCTGGGCGGGGATGATGACGTCGCGAAGCTGGGTCGCATAGGCGGCGGTCAGGCGCGCCCTGTCGGCTGGCGGGATGGCGGCCGGGAATGTTTTGACGGGGGCGTAGAAGGTCGATTCCTCGGGTGTGCCCGCCAAAAGATTGTCGAATTGGGCGATCATGTTGCGGACCACCAGCTTGGGCTGCACGACGCCGCTCGCCATGCCCTGTCGGAAGCGACCGATCGCTTCGTCCAGCATGCGGGCATATTCGGCGTTGCGCTTCAGATTATTGTCGTAATCCGCCACCGTATTGAACGGCGCCGCTCCCTGACCCGAGGCGAATTCGGGATAGAAGGTCTGGATGCCATAGAAGTGATCCATCGGCCGCACGATGGTCAGCGCGACGATCGCCGGGTCCAAGCCCTTCAGCGTCATGTCGCTCTGATGGCGGAATACGTCATAGGCGATCTGGTCGGTCGGGGTCAGCTTGGCCCGGTCGATCCGGGCAAGCTCCGCCAGATCCTTCTGGGCGGCGGTCCGTTCGGCGGCGATATAGCTATCGGAGAAAAAGTCGCCGATGCGATCGGCGCGGCGCATATCGCCGCGAAAGATCCCGTTGATCGGGTTGCGGGCCAGGCTTGCCTCGTCGCTATCCTGGAACAGCCGCTTCAGGCGGGCATCCTCGGGCCCGTCACCGGGCTGTGCAGGGGTCGGCGGCAGCGCCTGGGCATGAACAGGCGCGGTCAAGGCGGGCAACGACAAAGAGGTCAGCAGGGCGGCGAGGGGAAGAAGGCGCAAGCGGAAGTCCCGTTCGATCAGAGAAGACCCGATGGTAGAAAGCCCCTCTGGTCCCCGCAACCCGATCGACCGGCTTATCCACCGATCATTATTCACGTGGCCGACATACGAAAAGGCGCATCGTCATTCTCCACGAATGACGATGCGCCTTGCGAAGATTGGACGGTAAGCCGTTAGACGATCGACGCTTCGTTCGTTTCCGACTGCGTCTTGTTCGTCGCCGCCTTCGCAGCGGCCGAACCGGCATTGCTGGCGACCTTCACGACATCATCGAGCAGCGACTTGGCGCGATCCTTGGCCGCGTGCTTGGTCAGCCCGGCTTCTTCCAGTTCACGCATACCCGTCTCGCGAGCGGCCTGCGTCGCCTGACGAACGGTTTCGCCGAGCTTCTTGCCGAGCGGGGCCAGCAATTCCTTTTCACGGGTGCTGCGCGGGATCAGCGCGCCGGCGATTGCGCCGACCGCCAGACCACCGACCAGAATGCCCAGTGGGTTGGCCTCCATCGTGCGGGCCGTCTTGTGCGCGACCTCGGCCGCCTTGTCCTTGGCGTCGTGATAGGCATGCGATGCGCTTTCCCGGCCGTGCGACAGGGTTTCGCGCAGGCGGCCATTCTGCTGATCGCCGTCAAGGGCGGTGTGGTTGGTTTCGGTGGTCATTGCGATCATCCTCCTGGGCTGTGCCGACGCTGTCTGCCCGTCGGCGGGCCAAATCACTTGCGCTTGAACAGACGGCAGATGCGCCGGCGGTTGAGCAGAAGCCCGACGACCGCCACGCCGCCGGCCACGGCCGCCGGATTGCTCCGGGCGGTGTCCAGCCCCGACTTGGCGGCGGAGAGCCCGGCTTCCTTGGCCTGTGTCGCCAGAGCATGGGGCTCCAGGCGGGCCTGGATGCGCGACGCGGTCTGGTTCATCCGCTCCCGCGCTTCGGCCGCACGCGTTTCGGCTTCGGTCACGGTCATGACTGTTCTCCCGTCAGGCGCGACTTGCCGACCATCGCCAATATCCCGGCGATGACCAGCACGGCGCCCACGACAATCAGCGTCGCACCGAGCGGTCCGGTCAGCGGCGTCAGCGTCATCACGAGCCCGACCAGCAAGGCGATCAGTGCCGCCAGCGCCAGCACGCCCGCGATGGCGAAGAAGATCGCCGCGTTGCGATAGCGACTGACCTTGTCGCTGGCGCGCGCCTTGACCAGATCGATCTCGGCCGCGACGAACGACCGGCCGTCATCGACCAGCTGGGACACCAGCGCGGTCAGCGTCTCGGGCTCCGCTACCGGAACCGCCTGGGGAGCAGCCACGCGCGTCACGCTACGGCATTGTCCGATGCGCGGGTTTCGATACCCGACTGCACCACGCGCGCGACCACGAAGCCGAGCGCCGCCGCGATGCCGACGGCCACCGCCGGGCTCTTGGCGACGAAGGCGCGCGCATCGTCGAGCAATTCCTCGACATCCTTGTCCTTGATCGAATCCGAGAAGCCGGTCACGGTGTCCGCGGCCGTACGGGCATATTGCCCATATTGCTGCCCCAGCTTCTCATCGACCTGGCCCGCCGCGTCGTTCAGCAGCTGCGCGACCTGATCCAAAGCCGAGCCGGCCTTCGTCTTGCCGTCACCCGCCAGCGCATAGACCTTGTCCACGGCCTGCTGCTGGAACTTACCGGCGCCGTCTTTCACGGTCTGCTTGGCATCGGACAGCCCGGACGTCTTGCTGTCGGTCGAATCCGCCTGGGCGCCGTCGCTGTTTCCAAAGCCCGCCGAGGCGGTAGGCGCCGCCACTTCGGGGGCGATGCCGGCATTTCCACCGAAACTGGGTGTCGTGTCATGCTGCGGCGGAAACGTGCTGTCGATATCAGCCATGGGGAAATCCCTTTCCTTCTTGGCCCGGCGGACCGGGCAGTTCGCCTCTTAACCCCGGCGATGGAAGCACGGTTCCATGCTTTTCCCGCAATTGCCCTTGACGCGGTCACGCGATAGAGGCCGCCGGAGACCTTCTGGCTGATGTAGGAGCATCGTTACGTGACCGCAATCATCGACATCCACGCGCGTCAAATCCTGGACAGCCGGGGCAATCCCACCGTCGAGGTCGACGTGCTGCTCGAAGACGGCAGCTTCGGCCGCGCCGCCGTTCCCTCGGGCGCGTCGACCGGCGCGCATGAGGCGGTCGAGAAGCGCGACGGCGACAAGAGCCGCTGGATGGGCAAGGGCGTCGAAGCGGCGGTCGAGGCGGTCAATGACGAGATCACCGACGCGATCCTGGGCATGGACGCCGAGGATCAGGCCGATCTCGACCGCGCGATGATCGAACTGGACGGTACCGAGAACAAGGGCCGGCTGGGCGCCAACGCGATCCTGGGCGTCAGCTTGGCAGCGGCGAAGGGGGCGGCCGAAGCGCGCGGCCTGCCCCTCTATAAATATGTCGGTGGCGTCTCGGCGCATCTGCTGCCCGTGCCGATGATGAACATCATCAATGGCGGCGAACATGCCGACAACCCGATCGATTTCCAGGAATTCATGATCATGCCGGTCGGTGCGGCGAACATCATGGAGGCCGTCCGCTGCGGCTCGGAAATCTTTCACACGCTGAAGAAGGCGCTGCACGAAAAGGGTCTGGCGACCGGCGTGGGCGACGAGGGCGGTTTCGCCCCAAACATCGCCTCCACTACCGAAGCGCTCGACTTCATCATGGCCTCGGTCGAAAAGGCCGGGTACAAGCCGGGCGATGACGTCATGATCGCGCTCGACTGCGCCGCGACCGAGTTCTTCAAGGACGGCAAGTACAATATCTCGGGCGAAGGCAAGATCCTGTCGAGCCACGAGATGGCCGACTATCTCGCCAACCTGACGCGCCAGTATCCGATCCTGTCGATCGAGGACGGCATGGCCGAAGACGATTGGGAGGGCTGGAAGGCGCTGACCGACATGATCGGCGACAAGGTGCAGCTGGTCGGCGACGATCTGTTCGTCACCAACCCCAAGCGTTTGAAGCAGGGCATCGACGGCGGCTATGCCAACTCGCTGCTGGTGAAGGTCAACCAGATCGGCACGCTGACCGAGACGCTGGAGGCCGTGTCGCTGGCGCAGCGTTCGCGCTATACCGCCGTCATGTCCCACCGCTCGGGCGAGACAGAGGACGCGACGATCGCCGATCTGGCGGTCGCCACCAACTGCGGCCAGATCAAGACGGGCAGCCTCGCACGGTCGGACCGGCTCGCCAAGTACAACCAGCTGATCCGCATCGAAGAGGAACTGGGTGACTCGGCGCGCTATGCGGGCCGCGATATTCTCATCGGCGCTTGAAATCGAAGGGCGTCGGTACGAGAATGGGTTCCGTGACCAGAAAACCGTCGCCTTTCATTCGCACCATGCGGCGGGCCGCGTTGCCCGCCCTTGGCCTGACGATTGTCGCATTCTTCGGCGCCTATGCGGTGCTGGGGCGCAATGGCCTGCTGGCCTATGGCGAATATCAGCGCCAGCTCGTGAAGCGTGAGCAGGAATATGCCCAGCTCGACAAACGGCGGACGGTGTTGAAGAACCGGGTCGGGTTGCTCGACCCGGATCACGCCAACCCGGACATGGTCGACGAGATGGTTCGCAAGGAGCTGAACGTCGCGCACCCGGACGAGGTTATCGTCCCGCTCAAGTGACGGGCGGAAGATTCGAAAAAGGGGCGGCTTTCCAAAAGGATCGCCGCCCCTTTTCCGTCAATGGCCCAGGAAGGTCAGGATGTCGCGGGTCAACCGGTCCCCGTGCGTGACGTTCAAACCGTGCGGCGCGCCGTCATATTCGACCAACTGCGATTGGGCGATGCCCGCCGCTGCCGCGCGTCCAGCGGCGTCGATCGGCACCGTCTGATCGCCCGTGCCGTGAATGACCAGCGTCGGCACACGGAATGCCGCGAGGTCGGGACGGAAGTCGGTTTGGCTGAACGCTTCCGCGCAGGCCAGGGTCGGCTTCAGGCCGGCCTGCATGGCGACGCTCGTCGCCCAGTCGAGCATCTCGTCGCTGACCGGGCTGGAGATATAGCCGACGCCGAAGAACTGCTTGAAGAAGGTATGGCGCAGGAAATGCGCGCGATCGTCCTTCAGCCCCTGCGTGATCTGATCGAAGACAGACTGCTCGGTACCATCGGGATTGTCCGGGGTCTTGGCCATATAGGGGACGACCGACGCGATCAGCCCGGCGGCGATCACGCCCTTGCCGTCATGCCGGCTCATATAGCGGGCGACCTCGCCGCCACCCATGGAAAAGCCGAACACAGCTGCGTCCTGCGCGCCCGTCGCCTCCAGCACATCGGCCAGATCGTCGGTGAGCGTGTCATAATCGTATCCCGACCAGGGTTGACCCGAACGACCGAAGCCGCGCCGGTCATAGGCGATGGCCCGAAATCCGGCCTCGGCCAGCGCCATCATCTGCGCGTCCCACATATCCGCCGACAGCGGCCAGCCATGCAGCAACACGACGGGGCGGCCTTCGCCCCAATCCTTGACATAGATATCCGTACCGTCGCGGGTCTTGAGATAAGGCATGGTATTTCCTGACATATCGGGAAAGGGAAAGCCTGAACGGGCACGACGATGGGCCGTTCCGTTCCCGCCATGCCTGCACTGGGCGCTTGCGACACACCATAACGTCAACAGGGCTGACATGGTGCATTGCCAGCGGCGCGTGATGAAGTCACATTCGCGCCATTCACGATCCAAGGAGCTTCGATACATGCGGGGATGGCGGTTGATGTTGGCGGGGTCGATGCTCGCCAGCCAGCTCATGACGGGAACGGCAATGGCCCAGGTGAATGCAGTGACGGAGAACGACCCTTATATCTGGCTGGAGGACAAGGACGGTGCCAAGGCGCTCGCCTGGGTCGAGGCGGAGAATGCCAAGACGCTGCCCCGCCTGCAGAACGACCCCCGCTACCAAACCTTCTACCAGGAGGCGCTCGCCATCGCCTCGGCCAAGGATCGCATCCCAATGCCCGGCCAGCTTTACGGGCGGATCGTCAACTTCTGGCGCGACGCCGATCATCCGCAGGGCATCTGGCGCTGGACGAGCGAGGCCGATTACGCCTCGGCCAATCCGCGCTGGACGACGCTGCTCGACCTGGACGCGTTGAGCAAGGCCGAGGGCAAGAAGTGGGTGTGGAAGGGATTGAGCTGCCTCGCCCCCGAAGACCGGCTCTGCCTGATCGCGCTGTCCGAGGGCGGCGAGGACGCGATCGAGTATCGCGAATTCGACATGGAGACGGGGGCGTTCGTCCCCAACGGCTTCCGCCTGTCGACGTCCAAGCAGGGCGCGGCCTGGCTGGACAAGGACACGCTGCTCGTCAGCCGCGACTGGGGGGAGGGTACGCTGACCAAGTCCAGCTATCCCTTCGTCGTGAAGATGGTGAAGCGTGGCCAGCCGCTGTCGCAGGCGACCGAGGTGTTCCGGGGCGCGCCGACCGATGAACTCGGCACTTATGCCAGCGTCCTGACCGACGCGAAGGGGAACCGCGCGGTCGTGATCGAACGACGCCAGACCTTCTTCGGTGGCGACAAGCTGTTCTGGACGCCGTCTGGCGGCGCCAAGCCGATCGCCATGCCGGCGCGCGCATTCCCGTCGGGCATGATTGATGGCCGGGTCGTCTTCCAGACCAGCGATGCCTGGGGCCAGCTTCCGGCCGGATCGGTCGTCTGGGCGCCGCTGTCCGAGCTGGAAGCCGGCCGGATCACGCCGCGCCCGCTGTTCACACCGACCGATCGGCAGGCGGTCGAGGGCGTATCGACGACCAAGGACCGGGTGGTCGTGACCTATATCGACAACGTCCGCGGCCGGGCGAGCGTCTTCGCACCGAGTGCGAACGGCTGGACCGCGACCGCCATACAGGTGCCGGACAATATGGCTGTCGACGTAGTCAGCACCAGCGACCGTTCGAACACCGTCTATCTCTCGACCGCCGGCTTCACGACCCCGACCGTGCTGTCGCGGTTCGACGCGGCGCGGCCGGGTACGCCGCAGGTGCTGAAGACGCTGCCCGCCCGCTTCGACTCGGCCGGCACCACCGTCCATCAATATCAGGCGACATCGACCGACGGCACGAAGATTCCCTATTTCGTCGTGCTTCCAAAGGGCGCGAAGCTGGACGGCACCACGCCGACGCTGATGACCGCCTATGGCGGGTTCGAGATCGCGCGCCTGCCGACCTATCTAGGCTCGACCGGCAAGATCTGGACCGAGCGGGGCGGGGCGTTCGTCCTCGCCAATATCCGTGGCGGCGGTGAGTTCGGACCGAAATGGCATGACGCGGGCCGCAAGACCAAGCGTCAGATCATCTATGACGACTTCGCTTCGGTCGCCAAGGACCTGTTCACCCGCAAGATCACCAATCCGCAGAAGCTGGGCATATATGGCGGATCGAACGGCGGCCTGCTGATGGGCGTCGAACTGACCCAGCATCCCGAGCTATGGAAGGCGGTGACGATCCAAGTGCCGCTGCTCGACATGGTCCGGTATCAGAAGATAGCGGCGGGTGATTCGTGGAAGGACGAATATGGCTCGGTCGATGTGCCCGAGGAGGCGGCGTTCCTGCGCAGGATTTCGCCCTATGCGAACATCCGCAAGGGCGTGGCCTATCCTGAGCCTTACATCTGGACCACGACCAAGGACGACCGCGTCGGGCCGCAGCATGCGCGCAAATTCGCCGCCCGTCTGTCGGAATATGGCATCCCGTATCTGTTCTATGAGGATATGGCGGGCGGCCATTCGGGCGATGCCGACATCGCGCAGGGCGCCCGACTGAGCGCGCAGCAAATGGTCTATTTCGCCCAGAAGCTGATGGACGCACCCAAGCGTTGAGCCGCGTCACCGGGTGCGGCGGGGCCGCATCCGGCATTTTCCATGGGGTACCGGGACATTATTGCTCTTGCTGCGTTGCGGCAGGATGGGCAAATGCAAGGCATGACCGATATGTCGACGACCGAGCGCCGACCGGCTGAGCCGGCGGCGGGCGCGCCCGCCATCATTTTCGAGGCCATCGTGAAGATGCAGGCGGTGTCCGCCATGTACAATCGCGGTGAAGTGGTACTGGCGCCCCATGTCATCTACACGCGCCATGACGAACTCTATGTCGACGCCACCACCGTCGAGCGCGACGGCAAACCGCCGCGCGAGGAGAAGATGGGGACGTTCAAGCTGGCGGGCCTGGGCGCGCTGCGCCTGACGCCGCGTCGCTTCGCCATCAGCGCGTTGTTCGAGCGCGACGCCGACAAATACCGCAACGCCGCGCTGATGATGGTCGAACCCGTCTGACGCCCGACCTGCGGGCCGTCAGACGGTCAGGTACGATCAGCGGCACCGCACCTGGTTCTGCTCGATCGAACGCCCGGCCAGCGCGCCGCCCGCCGCACCCAGCAGCGTTGCGATCGTGCTGCTGCGCCCACCGACCAGGTTGCCTAACACGCCGCCCGCCGCCCCGCCGATGATGAGACCGGTCGTCCCATCGGGGCGGCGGCAATAATAGCGGCCATCGGTCCCCGCATAGACCCGGTCCTGTGGCTGAAGCACCCGCTCCCGATATTGCGCGCCGTCGCGATAGTCGCCGGCAGGATCGTAGAAGGGCTGGTCATCGGCACGGTAACCGGCGGCCGGCACCGGGGGTGCCGCGCGATACCCACCGGGACCGGTGCCGACCGGGGGAGGGGGCGGCGCGGGGCGATAACCATCGTCATAGGCCGGGCCGCTTTCCGAGTAACTACCGCTCCGTTCCGCCTGATACCGATCCACCTCGTGCCGGTAGATCTGATATTCCCGGTCGAACCGCGCCTGCGCCGCACGGAAGCGCGCATCGTCGGCGGCGGATTGTGCGGTGGCCGGCATGGCCGTGACAGCGGCGACACCGGCAAGCGCCAAGATGTGCAGACGAAAGCCCATCGATCCCATCCCTCTCAAGACCCGACAATCGGGTAGGGCGACTCGATACGGCCGTCAGGCGATATGGTTCCTGAACGCGGCGGCGGCGATCGGTCGCCTCAACCCTTGGTGACGAAACTGTCCATTACCCGCTTGCGCCCCGCCTGCTCGAAATCGATCTCCAGCTTGTTGCCCTCGATCATCGCGATCTCACCATAGCCGAATTTCTGGTGAAACACGCGGTTCCCGACGCTCAGGTCGTCGCGCCCCTTCTGACCAAGGCCCACCGATGGCGAGCGTGACTCGACGATGCGGGCAGGCTTTGCGGACAGTCCACCCTGACCGGACGCCGCGCGCTGCCAGCCCGGTCCGCGCCCCGTGCCGCGCGCGACATTGGCGAAGGGGTCGGCATGTTCGGACCAGTTCGCGCGCCACAGACTCTCGCCACCGGTCATGCTCGTCTCGCTGTCGATATGCTCGGGGGGCAGTTCGCCGACGAAACGGCTAGGCAGGCTGGAGGTCCATTGGCCGTAGATGCGGCGATTGGCGGCGTGGAGGATGATCGCCTTGCGCCGCGCGCGCGTGATCGCGACGTAAGCGAGGCGCCGTTCCTCCTCCAAGCTGCGCGTCCCCCCCTCGTCGATCGCGCGTTGCGAGGGGAAAAGTCCCTCCTCCCATCCCGCCAGGAAGACGGTATCGAACTCCAGCCCCTTGGCGGCATGGATCGTCATGATCGTCACCTCGGGCTCGCGCTGGTCGCCATCACGGTCCATCACCAGCGAGACATGTTCCAGGAACGCGCCGAGCGACTCGTAATCCTCCATGGCACGGACGAGTTCGGACAGGTTTTCCAGCCGCCCCGCCGCCTCGGCCGACTTCTCGTTCTGATACATGGCGGTATAGCCGCTCTCGTCGAGCAACTGGCGCGCCAGTTCGGCATGCGGCAGGTCCCGCGCCATGTCGCGCCAGCGCGCAATGTCACCGATCAGATTGCCCAGGCTGCGCCGCGCCTGCGGCGTCAGCTCGTCGGTATCCAGGATACGCGCCGACGCGATGGTCAGCGGCAGGTCCTCGGCACGGGCGAGCTGATGGATCTTGGCGAGCGCCTTGTCGCCCAGGCCGCGCTTGGGGACATTGACGATCCGCTCGAACGCCAGATCGTCAGCGGGCTGGTTGACCACGCGGAGATAGGCGAGCGCATCGCGGATCTCGGCGCGTTCGTAGAAGCGGAAGCCGCCAACGATGCGATAGGGCAGGCCGATCGCGATGAAGCGATCCTCGAACTCCCGCGTCTGATGCGAGGCGCGGACGAGAATGGCGATGTCGCCATAGGAGGTGCCCGAACGCCGTGCGCCCTCTATCTCCTCGCCGACTCGCCGCGCCTCCTCCGGGCCGTCCCAGACGCCCAGAACCCGGACCTTTTCGCCGACGTCCAGCTCGGTCCACAGCGTCTTGCCCAGCCGCCCGCCATTATTGGCGATGACACCCGATGCCGCCCCCAGAATATGGGGTGTGGAGCGGTAATTCTGCTCCAATCGAATGATCTTGGCGCCGGGAAAGTCACGCTCGAACCGAAGGATATTTTCCACCTGCGCGCCGCGCCAGGAATAGATGGACTGATCGTCATCGCCGACGCAAGCGATGTTCTTGCGCGCCTGGGCCAAGAGGCGGAGCCAGAGATACTGAACGCTGTTCGTGTCCTGATACTCGTCGACCATGATGTATCGGAAGCGCTGCTGATAATGCTCCAGCACGTCGCGGTGCGTCTTGAGGATGGTCAGCATGTGGAGCAGCAGGTCGCCGAAGTCGCAGGCGTTCACGCTGCGCAACCGATCCTGATATTGACGATACAGCTCCGCGCCCTGCCCATTGGCATAGCGTTCAGCCTCGCCGGCGTCGATGTCCGCCGGGACCAGCCCCTTGTTCTTCCATTCGTCGATCAGCCCGCCAAGCGCGCGCGCGGGAAAGCGCTTCTCGTCGATATCAGCCGCGACAATCAGCTGCTTGAGCAACCGCAGCTGGTCGTCGGTATCGAGGATGGTGAAATTGGATTGCAGGCCGACCAGCTCGGCATGACGGCGCAGCATCTTGGCACCGATCGCGTGGAACGTGCCCAGCCAAGGCATCCCCTCGACCGCATCGCCCACCAGCCGGCCGACCCGCTCGCGCATCTCGCGCGCCGCCTTGTTGGTGAAGGTCACCGACAGGATCTCGGACGGCCAGGCCTTGCGGGTATAGAGCAGATGTGCCAGCCGCGCCGTCAGTGCCGCCGTCTTGCCTGTCCCCGCGCCGGCCAGCACCAGCACCGGCCCATCGGTCGT
The DNA here is from genome assembly GCF_050274375.1 of Sphingomonas sp. NPDC019816. Taxonomy (NCBI): domain Bacteria; kingdom Pseudomonadati; phylum Pseudomonadota; class Alphaproteobacteria; order Sphingomonadales; family Sphingomonadaceae; genus Sphingomonas; species Sphingomonas sp. NPDC019816. Next base: position 11,979 of record NZ_JBNNOB010000035.1, on the reverse strand, counting down.
CAACACCGCCTCGCGCTGCGCGGGGTTCAACGTGCGCAGATAGGGATAATCGGCCGGATTGGCGGGCGCATCGGGGGTCATGGCGGTCATCGCGAACAGTTAGGGAACGTTTGAGCGCGGGGCAACCATTGGCTGTCGCCTCGGACGATGCGGCGGTGCCCAACACGCCGTCATGGCATTGTTACGCTGCCGTCGCGAAATTGACTTGGGACGGAGCTAGGGACGCCGGGTGCCGACGAGCGGCGGGGCGCGACAGGGCGCCCACGCGGCCGTGACGGGCATGATCCGTTGCAGGAGCATTTCCGATGACCAAGTTCATGTCCGCCGCATTCGCGGCGTCTCTTCTCGTGTCCGCCGTCTCCGTCCAGGCCGAAATGCGCGAGACGGTCCGGGTGACCGTTCGCCATCATGACCTCGATCTCCACCGCGCCGATCACCGCGCGATGCTGGGCGCGCGTATCCGCCGCGCCGCCGCCATCGCCTGTGGCCCGTTGACCCAGGATGTGCGGGGCAATGCCGATGTGTCGCGTTGCCGTGCCGAGATGCGCGCCAATGGCGCGGTGCAGATCGCGGCCCTCTCTGACGCACCGGTCGCCCTTGCCAGCGCACGCTGAAGGCGGCGTATGACTTGGGACGGCGGTGCCACCATGCTGCGGTACCGCTGTCCCATTCTGGTCCGTGATGTTGCGTCCTACCGGGCGCCCCGTCATGAAAATGTCACCCCCCGGGCGCATCAAGAATCATCATGACATCCTATGCGCTCGCCGGCGGGCAATCCGAATCCCGCGTTCGTGGACCGAAGCTCGATGCGGGTCTTCATCCGTCCGGGCGATGGATTTTCGCGGCTCTGCTCGTCGGGGGACTGGCCTATGCCGGCTATAGCGTGGCGGCCGATACGGCGAGTGTCGGAGAACCGATGGCGGTCGGCGTCTTCGTCTTTCTCGGCCTCGCGCTGCTGATCGCGCTCGGCTTCGAATTCGTAAACGGCTTCCACGACACGGCCAATGCGGTGGCGACCGTCATCTACACCCACTCGCTGCCCGCACCGGTGGCGGTCGTCTGGTCGGGCGTCTTCAATTTCCTGGGCGTCGTCACCTCGACCGGCGCGGTGGCCTATTCGATCATCACGCTGTTGCCAATCGACCTGATGCTGCATGTCGGGTCGGCGGGCGGCTTCGCGATGATCTTCGCCTTACTGCTCGCTGCCATACTCTGGAACCTGGCGACGTGGGCGGTGGGCCTGCCCAATTCGTCCAGCCATGCGCTGATCGGATCGATCCTGGGGGTCGGCCTGGCCAATCAGTGGCTGTCGACCGTTCCGGGTGCCTCGGGCGTCGACATGGCGCAGGTGCGCAAGGTGCTGTCGGCCCTGCTGTTCAGCCCTGTCGTGGGCTTTGTCGGCGCGCTGCTGCTCCTGCTCGTCATGAAGCGCTTCCTGAAGGACGAACGGCTGTATCGCGAACCCGAGGGGAACGCGCCGCCGCCGCGTGGCATCCGGGCGCTGTTGATCTTCACCTGCACGGCGGTCAGCTTCGCGCATGGCGGAAATGACGGACAGAAGGGCATGGGCCTCATCATGCTCATCCTCATCGGCTGCGCGCCGACCGCCTATGCGCTCAACCGTACCCTGCCCGAGAGCGCGATGCCGGCCTTCGTGCAGAGCGCGCAGGCCGCCTCCACGGCCTATGCCGCGCATGGTACGGGCGCGACCTTGCCCACTGGACGCGCCCGCGATGTGGTGACACAGGCCGTCCGCCAGAAGACGATCGACACGCCCCAGGTTTACGAGGGCCTGTCGGTGCTGTCGCGCGACATCGCCGAACGGATCGACAATTACGGCACATTCAGCCGGGTGCCGGCTGCGGTCGTGCCCAACCTGCGCAACGACATGTACCTCGTGCTCGATACCACGCGCATGGTGGTCAAGAGCGACGGCGCAAAGCGTCGCTTCACGGCGGCCGAGATCGACTCGCTCGGCGGCTATGCCGATGCGCTGGAGCGGGGCACGCGGTACATCCCCCTGTGGGTGAAGGTGACGGTCGCGCTGGCGCTCGGCCTGGGAACCATGGTCGGCTGGCGGCGGATCGTGGTGACGGTGGGCGAACGGATCGGCAAGACGCATCTGACCTATGGCATGGGGGCTTCGGCCGAGCTGATGGCCGCCTCGACGATCCTGCTGGCCGAGCAATTCGGTGCGCCGGTATCGACCACCCATATCCTGTCGTCGGGCGTCGCCGGTGCGTCGGTGGCCAACGGCGCGGGTCTTCAGAAACGGACCATCCGCAATATGGCGCTGGCCTGGGTTCTGACACTTCCCATCGCGATGCTCCTGTCCGGCTTCCTCTACTGGGTGCTGCTGGGGTTGACGCGCATGGCAGCGGGCTGATTTCGCCCGGCGGTCGCAAGGATAGGGGTTTACGACGGCGGCGCGGTTCTGCACCAGCATCGGCATGACCCATGCCGCCGCGCCGTCGCACCGCCACATCCTGCTCGCCAGCCTGACCGGTACGGCGGTCGAGTTCTACGACTTCTATATCTACGCGACGGCCGCCGCCTTGGTGTTCGGGCCGCTGTTCTTCCCCGCCTCCTCGGCGACGGCGCAGCTTTTGCTATCCTATGCCAGTTTCGGGCTGGCCTTCATCGCGCGGCCGGTCGGCGCGGTCGCCTTTGGTCATTTCGGCGACCGGGTCGGGCGCAAGTCGACACTGGTCGCCAGCCTGTTGCTGATGGGCGGATCGACCGTCGCGATCGCCTTTCTGCCCACCTATGCGCAGGCGGGTTGGATCGCACCTTTGCTGCTCTGCCTCGCGCGGCTGGGGCAGGGGCTGGGCCTGGGCGGCGAATGGGGCGGCGCGGCGCTGCTGGCGGTCGAGAACGCGCCGCCGGGCCGTCGCAACACCTGGGGCATGTTTCCCCCGCTCGGCGCGCCGGTCGGGTTCATCCTGGCCAATGGCTTTTTCCTCATTCTGGGGCTGCTACTGACGGACGATCAGTTCCGCGCCTGGGGTTGGCGCCTGCCGTTCCTCGCGAGTTCGGTGCTGGTGCTGCTGGGGCTATGGGTTCGCCTTCGCCTGACCGAGACGCCCGATTTCGCCGAAGCGAAGAAAGCGGAAAGCTTGCCGCGCGTGCCGATCGCCACGCTCCTCAGCGGTCATGGCCGCGCGCTGCTGGCGGGTACGGGCGGGGTGATCGCCTGCTTCGCGATCTTCTATCTCGCGACCGCCTTCGCGCTGGGCTACGGCACCAGTACGCTCGGCTATCCGCGCGAGGCGTTTCTGGGCGTCCAACTGGTGGCGATCCTGTTCCTGGCGCTGGGCGTGGTGATATCCAGCGTGATGGCCGACCGGCGCGGGGCGCCCGCGATGCTGGCGCTGGGGTTTGCGGGATGCGTCCTGATCGGCCTGGTGATGGGGCCGATGCTGGGATCGGGATCGCTCGGCATCGTGTTCGTCTGGCTGGCGGGCGCGCTGTTCGTGATGGGTTTCGCCTATGGGCCGCTAGGTGGCTGGCTGCCGGCGCTGTTCCCCGCGGGCGTGCGCTATACGGGCGTATCGATGACGTTCAACCTGGGCGGCATCATCGGCGGCGCGCTGGCCCCGATCGCCGCCCAGGCCCTGACCGAGCGTGGCGGGTTGAACTGGGTCGGCGCCTATCTCGTCGCCGCCGGCCTGTTGAGCCTGGCCGGCCTCGCGGTCATGCGCGGGCGCGGCCCCGCTCAGTCTTGACGCAAAAGGGTCAGCCGCGCTTTCCCATGCACGCGTGAGGTGTCGACGGTGAAGCCGGCGACCGACACCTCCTCCTGCTTGGCGGTTTCGATGCTGACCCAGCTGCCAGGCCCGATCCAGCCGAGCCGCGCCAGCTTGTCGAGCGCGACGCTGCCCGCGCCGGTGCCATAGGGCGGGTCCATCAGAACCACGTCGAGCGGCTGGCGCGCCGGCCCCAGTGCCATGACCGAGGTCGCGCGCACATCAGCGGTCGCCCCCAGCTTCTCCAGATTGGCACGAAGCGCGTCGAGCGCTCCGCGATCCTGTTCGACGAACAGGCAGGATCCGGCACCCCGCGACAGCGCCTCTATGCCTAATGCGCCCGAACCGGCGAAGAAGTCGCCGACCGACAGCCCCTCGAAATCGCCGATCCGTGCCGTCAGCATCGAGAACAGCGCCTCGCGCGTTCGATCGGCCGTTGGGCGCGTGACGTCCCCCTTGGGCGCGACCAGCGGACGGCCACGCCATGTCCCCGCGATGACCCGCATCAGCGCCGCCCTCCGGGCCGACCCGGCCGATCGCCTCCCCCTGGCCGGCCACCACGACCGCCATTCGGCGGGCGACCGCTGCGCCCCGATGGCGGGCCGTCGGTGCGGACGGGACGATCGCCACGATCCCCGGTGCGGGTCGGGCGCGAACCGGTCGGCCGTTCGCTATCCCCACCGAAGGGACGGGCGCGTCCTTTGGTATCGGCGCCGAAGCGCGCGTTCCGCTCTCCGCGCTCCGCACCAGCAGGCGAGGGCCGCCGCCCAGACTCGGATTCAGGACGCTCGTGACGGGTAGTACGATGCGCGGCGTGCTGCCCCACCGACTTGGCGCGTCCTTCCGTGGGTGATGACGTGCGGCGCGTGTCGCCAAATGGCGCGCGTCCGGGACGATCGTCAGCACGCGGCGTTCGCTTGCCCAATGGGTTCGGCCTTTCACCGCGCGTCGCGCCACGCGGCCCGGCATCCGCGCGCGGACCACGTTCGCGCGGTTTTCGCTGCTGCCCATCAGCTTCGTCAGCCTGGTCAGGACGCTCGATCCTGCTACGTGTGGGCGGCGTGCGGAACCCCGCACGAGGCTTGGGCTTGATCGCGTCGGCCGGGATACCGCCGAGCAGCGTCTTGCGGAACTCGACGATGGCCGAGCCCTTCACCTCGCCGATCTCGCCGCTCGGCAGATCCTCCAGCACGAAGGGGCCGTAACGCAGACGGATCAACCGGCTGACCTGCAAGCCCAGATGCTCCAGGACGCGCCGCACCTCGCGGTTCTTACCCTCGCGCAGCGTCATCTCAATCCAGACATTGGCGCCCGTGCGCCGTTCCAGATTGGCGTCGATCTGGCCATAGCGGATACCGTCAATCTCGATGCCGTGGATCAACTCCTCCAGCTGCGCCTGGGTGACGTCGCCATAGGCGCGGGCACGATAGGTCCGCTCGACGCCGGTCGCGGGCAATTCCAGCTGCCGCTTGAAACCGCCATCGGTGGTCAGCAGCAACAGACCTTCGGTATTCAGGTCGAGCCGGCCGACCGGCATCAGGCGGGGCAGATCGGCGGGCAGCCGGTCATAGATGGTCGGGCGGCCCATGGGATCATGCTCGGTGACGAGCAGCCCATTGGGCTTGTTGAACAGGAAGAGGCGCGTCGGCTCGGGCGCGTCGACCGGCTGGCCGTCGACGGTCACCCCGTCGAGCGAACTGAGCAGCGTGGCGGGCGTGTCGAGCGTGGTGCCATTCAGCGCGATACGCCCATCGGCGATCATGCGTTCGACCTCGCGACGCGATGCGACGCCCGCTCTTGCCAACAGCTTCGCGATACGATGTTCTGATGTCATATCGGGTGCTGATACATGGGGTGTCACGCAAAGGAAAATAATTGCGTCGTTTCCCCGGGACAAAGCGTTACGCCAGCGAAGCGGGTTGAGCAGACGGACCGAGAACGGAATGAGACTCTTCGGGCGAAAGAAGCGACGGCTGGTCAGGCTCTTGGTGGTCGAAGACGAACCCTTGGTCGCGTTCGACACCGAACATGTCCTGACCGATGCCGAATTCGAGGTGGTGGCGACGGTTGACCGGGTTAGCAAGGCGGTCGCCCTGATCGAGGGTGACGAGGCGATCGACCTGGTGCTGGCCGATGTGCGGTTGGCCGATGGCAGCGGGCTGGACGTCGCTCGCGCGGCCCGCGACCGTTCCATCCCGGTCCTGTTCCTGACCGGCACCTTGCCGCCCGAAGCCGACGGACTGGCCGAAGGGGTCCTCATGAAACCCTATGGCCCGCGCGAGTTGCTCGGCGCGATCGCGGCTGTCGAGGAAAAGCAGGCCGGCAAGGCACCCAGCAGATTACCCTCCGGTTTTCGACTGTTCGCCGGCGCCTGATCGACCTCCGGCGTTGCTCCGCTGGGGGAAGCCCTTTACGGTCGCGGGCTTTACGACGGAGCGGTACGGAATATGGCGAGTGGTCGGTGGGTTGATGGCGTTCGGCCCTATATCGAGCCGGCCCCGCTCGCCTCACTGGCCCTGGGCATATCCTCGGCCTTCCCGCTGACCATGATCAACGCCACGCTGTCCAGCCGGCTGGCGGAAGCGGGGATCGAGAAGAAGAGCGTCACCGCGTTTGCGCTGGTGATCCTGGCCTATAATTTCAAATGGCTGTGGGCGTGGATCGTCGAGGGCGTGAAGATCCCGCTTCTCCACCGGATGGGGCAGCGTGTGTCCTGGCTGCTGGTGATCGCGGTCTTCGTCTGTCTGGCGGCGGCCGGGTTGGGATTGTCCGATCCACGCGTATCGCTGGCCCAGACCGCGATGGCGGCGATCGCATTGGGCGTGGCGGGGGCGACCTTCGACATCGTCATCGACGCCTATCGCATCGAGCTGCTCGAACCCCGGCAACTGGGTGTGGGTGCCGGCATGGGCCAATATGGCTGGCGGATCGGGTCGGCGCTGGTCGCCTCGCTATCGCTGGTCATCGCGACGCGCGCCGGCTGGAGCGTCGCCTATCTCGTCAGTTGCGCCTTTGCCCTGCCGGCGGTGCTGACCGCGCTCGTCATGGGCGAGCCGGCACGGCACAGCGAGATCACCGCCAAGCGCCCCAGCGAAGGCGTGATCCGTGCGATCGTGGGTCCGTTCGCCGAGTTCTTCCGGCGACAGGGCGCCGCGATCGTGCTGGCCTTCATCCTGGTCCACAAGATTGGCGATACGCTCGCCAACCTTACCTTCCGGCTGCTCTTCAATGATCTGGGCTTCAGCAAGGATGAGATCGCGCTGTATGATGTAGGCGTCGGCTTCTGGGCCTTGCTGGTCGGCGTGTTCGTCGGCGGCGTGCTCTATGCGCGACTGGGGATGAAGCGATCGGTCATCATCAGTCTGATCTTGATGGCGGTGTCGAACCTGTCCTTCGCCGGGCTGGCGGCGGCGGGCCATTCCAATCTGGGCATGGCCGGTGCCATCGGGTTCGAGAATTTCGCCAGCGGCATCGGCGGCGTGACCGTCGTCGCCTATTTCTCCGCCCTGACCGATCTCCGCTTCACCGCCGCGCAATATGCGATGATCTCGGCGGCGGCGAGCGTGGTGGGGCGTATCCTTAGCGGTACGACCGCCGGGGCGCTGGTCGAACGCTTCGGCTATGTCGACTTCTATGTGCTGACCACCGTAGTGGCGCTACCCGGCGTCATCCTGTTCTGGTGGATGGCCCGCTCGGGCCTGGTTGATCGCTCGATCGGCAGCGCGGGCATGGCCGGCGAGGGCGATGCCCGCACGGGCGAACCGGTCAAACGCTGATCGGACGCCCTTCATCGGCAAAGGCCGCGCTGACGGCGGCGGCACTGGCCAGCACGCCATCGATCCGTCGAACGCCCAACAGGTCGCTCATCAGGAAGCGCGCCTTGTCCGGCGCCATCTCGATCTGCGACAGGATCGTCATCAGCGCCGCCTCAGCCGCCGTCATCCGCCCGCAGCAGCAAGGCGCGATCGCGATCTGACCCGAGGCATGCGCCGCCAGATCGGCCATCAGCGTCCGCATGAGGATCAGGGGGCGACGAAAGTCCTGCCCGAAAACGGTGAACAGCGTATGCGCCGCGCGCGCATCGGCCAGCCCATGCGCCCCCATCCGCCGCATGGCGAACAATGCGATGCGGGCATGGGGGCAGTCCGGTATGGCGTGGGGCAGGGCGGTGGCGAGGGTTGTTGTTTCGGCCATCGGCGGGACTCCGTGATTGCCCGCTCATGCTAAACATCCGCTATTGATAGTCAATCGCAAATAATCAGTGCAAAGAACCGCCTCGCCGCGTCACTGCGGCAGTTCGTCATTCTCTTCGAGGACCTGTCCGGCCAGGTACAGGGATCCGGCAATCAGGACGTTGGTGGGATGTCGGAAATGGGACGCGATCCGATCGAGCGCGTCGGCAGGCGTCCGGGCGGCGATCGCCTTGTAGCCTAGCGCTCGCGCCTGTTCAGCCAGCTTCTCGGGATCGTGGCAGGCGTGATGCGGCACCGGCAGCGTGACGACCAGATCGACCATCGCTCCCAGACGGGTGAGAACCGGGGCCGCCTCCTTGTTCGCCAGCATCCCCAGTACCAGCGCCGAGGGTCCCTGCTTTCGCCATCCGGCCATCGACCGCGCGACGGGAATGGCCGCCGACGGATTATGCGCACCGTCCAGCCAACACGCGCTCCCGGGAGGCAGAGGTCGCGTCAGCGGGCCATCGCCCAGCGCCTGCATCCGTGCCGGCCAACGGGCCTGATGCGCGGCGGCCTGCAACGCCTCGGTCGGGACGGACAGCGCCGACTGATGCCGGATCATGGCGACGGCCAGCGCCAGATTGCGCGACTGGTGCGCGCCGGCCAGCGTGGGGCGGGGCAGGGTGACCGTCCCACGTTCGTCGCTGTAGATGATCCGGTTACCGCGCGCGTTACTATGCCAAGCCTCGTTCCGCGATAAAAGTGGGGCCCCGGCGGTGTCCGCGACGCCGGCGATCGCCCGACGCAGCGGGCGCGGATAGTCCATCGTCACCAGCGGCACATTCGACTTGGCAATGCCCGCCTTCTCGCGTGCAATGCCGGTCAGGCTGCGGCCGAGAAACGCTTCGTGATCGACGCCCAACGCGGCGATGCCGCAAATGGCGGGGGATCGCAGGACATTGGTCGCGTCCAGTCGGCCACCCAGCCCCACCTCGATGATGGTCGCCGCCGCCGGATGACGCGCGAAGGCCAGGAAGGCGGCGGCCGTCGTCACCTCGAAGAAGCTGGCGCCGATCCCCTCGGCATGGTCGAGCACTTCGCCCAGAAGCGCGGCGAGCGCCGCATCGTCGATCAGACGACCAGCAATGCGAATACGTTCGTTGAACCGCACCAGGTGTGGGCTGGAATAGACATGGACGTCATGGCCCGCCGCCTCGATCGCGGCGCGCAGGAAGGCGCAGGTCGACCCTTTGCCGTTAGTGCCGGCGACATGGAAGACGGGCGGCATATGATCCTGCGGATTACCCAGCCGGTCGAGCAGGCGGGTGATCCGTTCCAGCCCCAGCACGTCCGCCCCCGGCGACAGTGACCAGAGCCGGTCCAGTTGCGCGTGAACGGCCGGATCTTGGGAACGGGCGTGATCGGGCATGAACCGAACTTTCAGCGGCGGGATGACAAAAGGGCGGACCTTGCGGCCCGCCCCTCTAATGCGATCGGATCGGAAAAGCGACGGGTCAGGCGGCCTGTCGCGACGCCGTCAGGTAGCCGATGACGGTCGCCAGACGCTCGCGCATGTCGCGGCGATGGACGACCATGTCGAGCATGCCGTGGTTCAGATAATATTCCGACGTCTGGAAGTCGTCGGGCAGCTTTTCGCGGATCGTGCTTTCGATCACGCGGCGGCCGGTAAAGGCCAGCATCGCCTTGGGCTCGGCGATCTGGACATCGCCCAGCATCGCATAGGCCGCCATGACGCCACCCGACGTCGGATCGGTCAGCACGACGATATAGGGCAGGCCGGCGTCATGCAGCATCTGGATCGCGACGGTGGTACGCGGCATCTGCATCAGGCTGAGGATGCCTTCCTGCATACGCGCGCCGCCCGAAGCGGTGAAGATGACATAGGGGCATTTGTCGGCGATCGCCGCCTCGACCCCGCGCACGAATGCTTCACCCACGGCCAGGCCCATCGAGCCGCCCATGAACGCGAAGTCCTGCACGCCGACGACGACCTTGTTGCCCAGGATCGTGCCGCGCGCATTGATCAGCGCGTCGGCCTCCGCGGCGTTGGTCCGGGCGGCCTTCAGTCGGTCGGCATAGCGCTTGGAGTCACGGAACTTCAGCGGGTCCTCGGGCACCTTGGGGGCGGGAAGCTCGGAACAGCTGCCTTCGTCGAGCAGATGACGGAATCGCACCTTGGGCCCGATGCGGTCATGGTGATCGCATTTCGGGCAGACGTTCAGATTGTCTTCCAGCTCCTTGGTGAAGACCATCTGACCGCACCCCTTGCACTTGTGCCAGAGATTGTCGGGCGTGTCCTTCTTGACGACGAAGGGAATGACGTTGCGGACGCTGTTGAGCCAGCTCATGCGAGTTCCTTGCGGGCGTCGGCCAGGGCCGACGACAAAGTTTCAATATAGGCGCGCACCGGCGCCGGGGCATCCGCCCCATGTTGGCCGACCAGATCGACGATGGCCGAACCCACCACGACGCCGTCCGCCACCCGGCCGATGGCGGCCGCCTGTTCGGGCGTACGCACGCCGAACCCGACCGCGACGGGCAGGGCGGTCGCGGCCTTCAGACGGGTGACCGCCTCCTCGATCGAGGATTGCGCGGCCTGCTGCTGGCCGGTGATGCCGGCGACCGAGACATAATAGAGGAATCCGTCGGCGCCCGTCAAAATCGCCGGCAGGCGCGCGGCATCGCTGGTCGGGGTCGCCAGCCGGATCGAGGCGACGCCCCGCGCGCGCAACGCGCTGCCCAATGCATCATCCTCCTCGGCCGGAACGTCGACGCAGATGACGCCGTCCACTCCCGCCTCGGCGGCAGCGGCCGCGAACCAGTCGCCCCCGCGAACCGTCATCGGATTGGCATAGCCCATCAGCACCAACGGAACATTGGGGTGGCGCGTGCGAAACGCGGCGGCGATGGCCAGCACGTCGGCGGTACGCGTGCCGGCCCCCAGGCTGCGGATATTGGCCTTCTGGATCGCGGGACCGTCGGCCATCGGGTCGGTGAAGGGCATGCCCAGCTCGATCACATCCGCCCCGCCCTTGACCAGGGCGTCGAGGATCGCGGCGGTATCGCCCGGCGTCGGATCGCCCGCCGTGACGAAGGTCACCAGCGCCGCGCGGCCGGCATCGGCGCACCGCGCGAAGGTATCGGCGATACGGCTCACATCTTCACTCCCATGGCGTCGGCGACGGTGAAGATGTCCTTGTCCCCTCGGCCGGAGATGTTGACGAGCGCGATCTGATCGCGGTCCATCCTCGGCGCGCGACGGATCAGACCGGCCAGCGCATGGGCGCTCTCCAGCGCGGGAATGATCCCCTCGATCTTGCAGCACAGCTGAAACGCCTCGAGCGCCTCGGCGTCGGTGATGCCCTCATAGACGACGCGGCCGGTATCGTTCAGCCAGCTATGTTCGGGCCCGATGCCCGGATAGTCGAGTCCCGCCGAGATCGAGTGCGCCTCGGTGATCTGGCCGTCCTCGTCCTGCAACAGATAGGTCTTGTTGCCGTGAAGGATACCGGGCTTGCCGCCGGTCAGGCTGGCGGCGTGCTGGGCGGTGGACAGCCCATGGCCCGCCGCTTCGATGCCCAGCATCTGGACATCGGGATCGTCGAGGAAGGGGTGGAACATGCCGATCGCGTTCGACCCACCACCAACCGCCGCGACGAGCAGGTCAGGCAGACGCCCTTCGGCCTCCAGCAGTTGCGCGCGCGACTCGGTGCCGATCACCGACTGGAAATCGCGGACCATCTCTGGATAGGGATGGGGACCGGCGGCGGTGCCGATGATGTAGAAGGTGTCGTGCACGTTCGCGACCCAGTCGCGCAGCGCCTCGTTCATCGCATCCTTCAGTGTCTGCGCGCCAGAGGTGACGGAATGCACCTCGGCGCCGAGCAGCTTCATGCGGAAGACATTGGGTGCCTGACGCTCGATATCGCGCGCGCCCATGAAGATGGTGCAGGGCAGGCCGAAGCGCGCCGCGACGGTCGCGGGCGGGGCGCCGCGCTGGTCCGCGCCCGTTTTCGCGATTGTCCTTGTCTTTTCCT
>NZ_JBNNOB010000034.1:0-28921 GCF_050274375.1 Sphingomonas sp. NPDC019816 | reverse complement strand
GGGGAGGGGTGGGTTCACTTCAAGTCATCCTTCTCCAAGCGAGGAATAGAAAAGGGGCGGCGACCTTTCGGCCCCACCCCCCTCTTCAACCGCTATAGACCGATCAGGCGAACAGCGTCTTTGCGAATTCGCGCACGGCGGGGCCGATATCGTCGCGCGCCACGCCCAGCGCCAGGTTCGCGGTCAACCAGCCCGCTTTGTCCCCGCAGTCGTAACGCTGCCCGTCGAAGGTGAAGCCATGGAAGGGCTGGCGTCCGATCAGCTTGGCCATCGCGTCGGTCAGCTGGATCTCGCCGCCCGCACCCGGCTCTTGCGCGTCGAGGATCTGCATCACCTCGGGCTGGAGGATGTAGCGGCCGGGGATCATCAGGTTCGACGGCGCCTTGCCCTTGGGCTTTTCGACCAGCGCGGTCACCTCGGTTAGGCGGCCGTCCTGCTTGCCGGGCGAAATGATGCCGTATTTGTCCGTCTCGCTGTCGGGCACTTCCAGCGCGCCGATGACGTTGCCACCGACCTGGTCATAGGCCTCGACCATCTGCTTCATGAAGCCGCCGACCATCAGTTCGTCGGGGAGCAGCACCGCGAACGGCTCGTCGCCGACGATCTCGCGCGCGCACCACACCGCATGGCCCAGGCCCAGCGGCTCCTGCTGGCGGACATAGACCGGGCTGCCCGGCTTCTGGCGGATGCCCTCGATGACCGCCAGGCTCTTGCCCCGCGCCTTCATCGTGGCTTCGAGTTCGTAGGAAATGTCGAAATGATCCTCCAGCGCGCCCTTGCCGCGACCGGTGACGAAGACGATCTGCTCGATCCCCGCCTCCAGCGCTTCTTCGACGGCGTACTGGATCAACGGCTTGTCGACGACCGTCAGCATCTCCTTGGGCATCGACTTGGTCGCCGGCAGAAAGCGCGTTCCCAGACCCGCGACCGGAAAAACGGCCTTGCGAACTTTCTTGATCGTCATGAAACCTCCCTGGACGACATGGCCTCTAACTGTATCCTGCGGCGCAACAAAGCCCCGTGGCGCCGCGATGCGATTAGGGTGTCCTTAAAAGCGACAGGCTACGAATCACCGGATGACCCGCCCACCGATCCTCATCGTGTTTGGAACAAGGCCGGAGGCCATCAAACTGTTCCCTATCGTACGTTCCCTGGCGACACTAGGGGCGGCGCCGGTGCGGATCTGCGTGACCGCCCAGCATCGCGGCATGCTCGATCAGGTGCTGTCGATCGCGCAGCTGACCCCGGATCATGACCTGGACCTGATGGAGCCGGGCCAATCGCTCGATCGGTTGACCGCGCGGCTGCTGACCGGGCTGGGCGAGGTGATGGATGCCGAGCGGCCCGCCATGGTCGTCGTCCAGGGTGACACCGCGACCGCCATGGCCGGCGCGCTGGCTGCCTATTACCGCAAGATTCCGGTCGCGCATGTCGAGGCGGGGCTGCGCTCGGGCGACATCTACCAGCCCTGGCCCGAAGAGGTGAACCGGCGGATGATCGCCCCGATCGCCGCGCTGCACTTCGCCCCGACCGAGACCGCCGCTGCTGCGCTGCGAGCCGAGGGGATCGCGGCCGCGCAGGTCCATGTCACGGGCAACAGCGTGATCGACGCGCTCCACTGGACACGGGCGCGGATCGCCGCCGATCCTACGCTGGCCGCCGAGCTCGACCCGATCCTGACGCATATGGCGGGCAAGCGTATCGTGCTGGTCACCACCCATCGGCGCGAGAATTTCGGCAACGCGATGGCGCATATCGCCCGCGCCCTGGCCCGGATCGCGGCGCGCGAGGATGTCGGCATCCTGTTTCCGATGCACCCCAATCCCAATGTCGCCAGCGTGATGGATACGATGCTGGGCGATCATCCCGCCATCGCCCGGATCGCGCCGCTCGACTACCCCCATTTCGTCCGCGCGCTCGACGCCGCGTATCTCGTGCTGACCGATTCGGGGGGCGTGCAGGAGGAAGCGCCCGCGCTCGGCAAGCCGGTGCTGGTGATGCGCGAGACCACCGAGCGCCCCGAAGGCGTGACCGCCGGCACCGCCCGGCTGGTCGGCACCGACGAGGATCGGATCGTGGACGAAGTCTTTGCGTTGCTCGATGACGAGACCCGCTATGCTGCGATGGCGCAGGCGCATAACCCCTTTGGCGATGGCGACACCGCCGACCGTATCAGCAGGATCATCTCCCATGCCCTTGGACTCTGAATTCTCCGTCACGGTCATGGGGCTGGGCTATATCGGCCTGCCGACCGCCGCGGTCATCGCCCGCACCGGCGCGATGGTGACCGGCGTCGACGTCACCCCGTCGGTGGTCGAGACGATCAATTCGGGCCGCGTCCATATCGAGGAAGTCGATCTCGACGGCCTGGTCTCCGGCGTCGTCGCCCGTGGCAATCTCAAGGCATCGCTGACGGTCGTACCGGCCGAGATCTTGGTCATCGCCGTGCCGACCCCCTTCACCCAGGGGCATCAGCCCGACATAAGCTTCGTTCTGGATGCCGCCCGCGCGATCGCGCCGGTGCTGAAGCAGGGCGACACCGTCATTCTCGAATCGACCTCCCCGGTGGGCACGACCGAGCGGGTCCGCGACCTGATCGCTCAGGCGCGCCCCGACATGACCATGCCCGGCCTGACCAAGCCCGGCGAACAGGCCGATATCGCCATCGCCTATTGCCCGGAGCGCGTGCTGCCCGGGCGCATCCTGGTAGAGCTGATCGACAATGACCGGGTGATCGGCGGCATCACCCCGCGCTGTGCACGCAAGGCGCTGGCCTTTTACCGGCGCTTTGTCCGCGGGACCTGCGTCACCACGACCGCCCGTGCCGCGGAGATGACCAAGCTGACCGAAAACGCGTTCCGTGACGTGAACATCGCCTTCGCCAATGAACTCAGCCTGGTGGCCGATACGCTGGGCGTCGATGTCTGGGAGGTGATCCGGCTCGCCAACCGGCATCCGCGCGTCAACATCCTGTCGCCCGGCCCGGGCGTCGGGGGCCATTGCATCGCGGTCGATCCCTGGTTCCTGGTCGCGGCCGATCCCGCCAACACGCCGCTGATCCGCACCGCGCGCGAGGTCAATGACGGCAAGACCGATCATGTCATCGCCCGCGCCGTCGCGATGATCGAGGCGCTGCCGCCGGAGGGGCCGGTCGCCTGTCTGGGCCTCGCCTTCAAGGCCAATATCGATGATTTCCGCGAGAGCCCCGCGCTTCGGGTGGCCCAGGCGCTTGCGGATCGCTTCGGCCCGCGCGTGCGCATCGTCGAGCCCTATGCGACGACGCTGCCCCCGGCGCTGGCGGCGACGGGTGCCGTGCTTACCGATATCGACACCGCACTGGAAACATGTCCGGCGATGGTCGTTCTGGTCGATCACGATATCTTCCGCTCCGTTCCCCTGGACGAGCGCAGGGGCAAGACGGTGCTGGATACGCGGGGGCTGTGGCCCGACCAGGCCTGATCGCCGCCGGCGGCTCGCATTGCGTGGAACGTCGCGGCGGACTAAGGACAACCGCCTGTTGCGGATCGACCATCATCCATGCTTGCCAAGCTTCTGAACCTGCGCAAACGCGCCCCCGAATTCGTGCCCGTCATGGAAGAAGGCCTGCGGGTCTATGCCATTGGTGACATTCACGGCCGGCTGGACCTGCTCGATGACCTGCTGCCCCGGATCGAGGCGGACCATGCCGCGCGCGGTCCGGCGGAGCGGCATATCATCTTCCTGGGCGATCTCGTCGATCGCGGTCCCGATTCGGCGGGCGTGATCGAGCGGGTTCGCGCATTGTGCGCGGCCGATGCCAACGTCCATTGCCTGATGGGCAATCACGAGGAGATCCTGCTTCGCGCGCTCGACGGCGAGGACAAGGCGTTGCGCCTGTTCTGCCGGGTCGGTGGCCGTGAGACCATGATCAGCTATGGTGTCAGCGCCGAGGAATATGAACGGCTGGATTATGTCGAGGTCGCCGAACGACTGAACGCGCAGGTGCCGGTGTCGCACCGCGAATTCCTGGCCGGGCTGAAGGAAATGATGATCCTGGGGGATTATGTCTTCGTCCATGCCGGCGTGCGGCCCGGCGTGGCGCTGGCCGACCAGAAGCTGTCCGAAACCCGCTGGATTCGCGACCCCTTCCTGGATCATCGCGGTCTGCTGGAAAAGGTCGTGGTGCATGGCCACACCGTGGCGGACGAGGCCGAACGCCTGCCGCACCGCATCGGAATCGATACCGGTGCCTATCAGAGCGACCGCCTGACCGCCCTGATGCTGGAGGGCAGCGCGCAGGAGATATTTTCCACCTGAAGCCTCTTTACCGAGGCGAAACGTTTGCCGGGCCATTCCACTTGCCCGTAAAGCGCAGTATAGCCCCCAAGCGGTAAAGCGATGTTGCATTGCCGCATCAGTATCGGAGCATAAGAGCTCTATACTCGTTGGTGGGGTTGCCATGTTACGGCTAACGTGCCATGGCCCCACTTGCATTTTTAAGGGAGTTCGACATGCGTCTTGGGAAGTATCTCGTCGCCGCTGCCGCCGTTTCGATGACCGTTGCTCCGGCGATGGCTGCGAATCCGGCTGCCAGCCTTTCGGTTTCGAAGTCGGTTCGCGCTTCGGCTCCGGCCGCCAAGAAGAACGGCCTGGCCGGTGGTGGCATCCTCGTCGCCGTTCTGGCTGCTGCTGCCGTCGTCGCTGGCATCGTTGTCGTCGCCGACTCGGACGATTCGGCCGACAGCAACTAAGTTGCTTCAGCCTCACGGCTGAAAAGGAATAGCGGCCTTCGGGCCGCTATTTTTTTGCCCGTATTTCGGGACAGGAAAGGTATCTATGTCCCGTCAGCCCCGACGTCCGTCAGGCAGGGCTGCGGATACAGGATGCCCTGGGCATGAAGCTCGAGCGGCGTCTTAAGCCACCGACATAATCCTTCCTATACCGTTAGGCCCGCCGGCCGCGCTGAGGCGCGTCGCATTCTCGGGGCAACACCGAAGGCGGTCTGCCGGATGAGCCTCGGGCGACAGCACCCTGCCCTGGAGGCTCTCCCCAGCTGGTCGTGCCGGTATTCCGACAAAAAACTTAGCATTTCCCCTGCAAAGGAGGGCGCGCGAGCTGTGACACGCTCTCGGCATGTCAGGCGACACCGCTATATGCGAAGCATGGCGGGGTGCCCGGCCAATCGTGAATTGAGGCTAATCTTGCCTACGGGCATCCCGTCCGTCAGGCCGACGACTTACCATTATTCCTCGCGGAGCTCGCTGAAAAAAATCGCAGTCCCTCCCCCCACGCTTCACCCCGGCGAAAGCCGGGGTCCAGATGCGGACCGTTTCCCATTGCATATCGGCGCTGACCCAACTGAACCCCGGCCTGCGCCGGACGATATGACGCGTCTTGCCACGGGCCTCCTTCCGGGAAGGAATGTCGGTGGCCTCTTCGGCCTTCGCTCCAATGACGCCACCCGATGTCGGACAGAGCTTCGGCGCCATCACATCGCCCTTTGGCCGAATGCCATCATCAAGGCTGAGGCCACCATGGGCTCATACGAAAATCGCCGAAGCCCATGGGGCTCCGGCGATCATTCATTCCAACCAACGCCGTTAAACGGCGAGCGCGATCAGCGTGTCGACGGTCAGCGTGGCGACGGTGCGCTAGGTACGGCACCCGGCGCTCCGCCAGGCATCCCGCCCATCATCGACTGCTGTGCCTGCATCTGCCGCAGCACGGCCTCGGGGATGAAGTCGATCAGCTCGACATCGAACACCAATTCGGAATTGGGCGGGATCGCACCTGCGGCGCGGTCGCCATAACCGATCTTGGCCGGTAGCCAGAAGCGATACTTGGCACCCTTGGGCATCAGCTTGAGCGCCTCGGCGAAGCCGGGCAGCACGCTCGACAACGGCATGGGGGACGGCTGCTGCGACTTGTCGAAGACCGTCCCGTCGATCAGACGACCGGTATAGTTGATCAGCGCCACGTCGCTGGCGGTCGGGTGAGGACCGCCCTGACCGGGTTCGATCACCTTATACTGCAGCCCCGATGCCGTCGTCACGACACCCGGTCCACGCGCCTCGCGCACCAGAGCGGCATCGCCCTGCCGCGCCAGCAACGCAGCGATCACGATCGCGGCGGCCACCGCCACCCATATCCAGACCAGATAGGAACGCCGGACGGGACGAAGGGGAACAGCGGTTACGGACATGCCTGCTTCTCGCTTTGTGCGTTGGCGTTCGAGGAAGGGCGCTCAAAGCGCATGCCGATTCGATCGGGCGAATCGACGTCCATAACGATCGCAGGCCCACGACCGCCCCACACGCGGTGGAGCGATCATGGACCGAGCGATCGTCAGGCGATTACCGCGCCCCGTCGCGCTCGGCGCGCTTGCGCTCCAGCTTGCGGGCACGACGCACGGCCGCCGCACGCTCACGGGCACGCTTTTCCGAGGGCTTCTCGTAGTGGCGACGGAGCTTCATTTCGCGATACACGCCCTCGCGCTGCAGCTTCTTCTTGAGCGCGCGGAGGGCCTGGTCCACATTATTGTCGCGAACGATGATTTGCATAAAAACGAATTGCTCCGGCAAAACAGGATAAAGCGGCCGCAGAACACTGTGGCCGCATCGTGGGGCGCTCCTAGCAGGCACGGACAGGCAACACAAGCCATGGCCGGCCAATTCGCGACCGGATCGCCATTTCATCGAAAGGGGGCCGGCCGGGCGCGGCGCGATCGATGCCGGCTAGATGACACGAAAATTCATGCGGCCGCCATCTCCGTGCGATGAACGCGTCTGTAGGGTCGTGTCCGTCCGGCATGCCTCCCGTCGTGCCGGGCGCTGTTTGGCCCTTGACGCGGCTCTCCCCCGAACGCGTGAATGGCCCGACGCGGCGCCCCCTGTCGCCGCATTTGGCCCCGGTCCGCATGCCCACCGGACCGGGGCCCCTTTCCAGGGGCCGCCCGACATGGCTAAGGCAAAGCCCATGACCGCGCCCGCATCCCTGCCGAACCACTCGCTGATCCTGTATAACAGCCTGACCCGCGCGCCGGAGCCCTTCCGGCCGATCGATCCGGCCAATGTCCGGGTCTATTCGTGCGGCCCGACCGTCTACAACTATGCGCATATCGGCAATCTGCGCGCTTATGTCTTCACCGATACGCTGTCGCGCGTGCTGCGGTGGAAGGGCTGGCCGCTGACCCACATCATCAACATCACCGATGTCGGCCACCTGACCTCGGACGCCGATGCCGGCGACGACAAGATGGAAGCTGCGGCGAAGAAGAGCGGCCAGGATATCTGGGCGATCGCCGCGCATTACACGACCGCCTTCAAGAAGAATCTGAAGGACCTGGGCATCGCCGAGCCGACCAGCTTCCCGTTGGCGACCGAGCATGTCCCGCAGATGATCGACTTCGCCAAGGCAATCGAGGCGAAGCATTGCTACCGCCTGCCCGACGGCCTGTATTTCGATGTGACGACGGTGCCCGATTATGGCCGCCTCGCCCGACATCAGGAGGATGAAGGCGAAAGCCGGATCGACCCCGTCGCGGGCAAGCGTCACCCGGCCGACTTCGCCATCTGGCGCGCATCCGCGCCCGGCGAGAATCGACAGATGGAATGGGACAGCCCGTGGGGCCCCGGTGCGCCCGGCTGGCATCTGGAATGCTCGGTGATGAGCAAGCAATATCTCGGCGCACAGTTCGACATCCATACCGGCGGCATCGACCACCGCGAGATCCACCACCCCAATGAGATCGCGCAGAATCAGGCGCATGGCTGCACCGCAGAAACCGGCGCCAATGTCTGGATGCACAACAACTTCCTGGTCGACCGCACCGGCAAGATGTCCAAGTCGTCAGGTGAATTCCTGACGTTGCAGGCACTTGTAGATCGTGGCTTCCATCCGCTGGCATATCGCCTGATGTGCCTTCAGGCGCATTACCGCTCGGAGATGGAGTTCGGCTGGGACGGTCTCGCCGCCGCGCAGGTCCGTCTGAAGCGGCTGGTGCAGACGGTCGAGGGGCTGCGCGCCCGCGCCGACGCGCCGGTCAAGGGCGATGCCGCCGGCTATCGCGAACGGCTCGATGCCGCCGTCTCGGACGATCTGGCCACCCCGCGCGCGCTTCCGGTGCTGGACGAGATGCTGGGCGACAAGAAGCTGTCGCCCAGCATCCGGTTGGAAGCGTTGGCCGACTTCGACGCGGTGCTGGGGCTGCAACTGACGACGCTGACCCGCGCCGATCTGCGCACCCGGCCGGCGACCGCCAGCCTGGACGAACCCGCGATCGAGGCGCAACTGGCCGAACGCCGCGCGGCGCGGGCCGACAAGGACTTCGCCCGGTCGGATGCGATTCGCGACTCGCTGCTGGCCGCCGGGGTCGAGGTGATGGACGGCGATCCGCTCGGCTGGGACTGGAAGCCGATCATCGCCGCGAGCTAAGGCCGGCTGCTGCCTCAGCGGCGGCTGCGCGGGGAACGCATCCGCAGGCCGATGAACAGGACCGTCGGCCAGAACATGGTGTTGGCGATGTCGCCGAGCGTATCCGCCCAGCGCCAGGATCCGTAATGGAGGCGATCGAGGATTTCGTTGGCCGCCTCCGCCAGCGCGACGCAGGCCAGCGGGATCGGCGTCGCCAGCGACTTGCGGGTCAGGATGCGGGCGAGGAACAGGACGGCCATGCCGGCGTGAACGTGCAGCAGGCTGTCGGCCATGCCGGTCCCATCGCCGATCCATTGGATGAACTGGGCATAGCGTGCGGGGATATCCATCCCCGCCCCTTGCCGTGCGCGAACCGGACATACAATCCCCGCCCCGCCGGCTGCCACGCCCCCGCCCGACCGCCCTGTCCGATCACGGGCGGCCGGTCAGGCGGCATGTGCGATGGTCACCGTCAGAAGCTGCTCCAGTCGTCCTCGTCGTGCTTCAGCGCCAGATTGCCCTGCGACATGGGTGCCGCGCGTCGCATCGGTGCCGGCAACGAGGCCGGAGCCGCGCGTGGCGAAGCGACGGCCGGCGTGGCGTGGCCGGCATGGGTTCCGTCGATACGGAAACGGCCGATCTGATCCTCCAGCGAACGGGTCTCGGCCGACAGCGCCCGGACCGCCGCCGTCACCTCCTCGACCATCGCGGCATTGGCCTGGGTCACCCCGTCCATGTCGGTGATGGCCAGATTGACCTGATGAATACCCGTCGCCTGTTCCGAGGCATCGCCCGCGATCGCGGTGATAAGCCCCGAAATCTCCTGCATCCCCGTCGCGATCAGACGCAGCGATTCGTCGGTGCGGTTGGCCAGCTCGACACCGCTGCGCACCCGTTCGACCGTGGTGGTGATCCGTGCGCTGATGTCGCGCGCCGCCTCGGCCGAGCGCTCGGCGAGCGCCCGCACTTCGGAGGCGACCACCGCGAAGCCCTTGCCCGCATCGCCCGCGCGCGCCGCCTCGACGCCGGCATTGAGCGCCAGCAGATTGGTCTGGAACGACAGGCCGTCGATCACCGCGATGATCTCGGCGATTTCGTTCGACGAGCGTTCGATGTCACCGATCGCGGCGACGGTGCGCCGCACGACATCCTCGCTGGTGGTGACGTCGCCGCTGGCCTTGCGCACGATCGACTCGGCCGATTTCGCCTTGGTGGCGGCGGCGGTGACCGACTGGGCGATCTCGCTCATCGCGGCCGATGTTTCCTCAATGCTCGCTGCCTGCTGCTCGGCGCGGCGGGCCAGGTCATCGGCGGCCTGGTTCATCTCGACCGCACCGCTGGCGATGCCGGTGGCATTGGTGCGCACCGCCGCCAGCGCCGCCGACAGGCGCGACACCGCGCCGTTGAAATCGCGCTCGATCGCCGCATAGGAAGCCGGAAAGCCCGAAAGCTTGGGCGTCAGGTCGGAATTGGCGAGCTGGCCCAGCGCGTCGCCGATGCGCTCGACCACCTGTTGCTGCTCGGCATCGGCCTTGGCCTTGGCGACGGCGGCGTCACGGAACACGACGACCGCCCGCGACATGCTGCCCAGTTCGTCGCCGCGTTCGGCATCGGGCACGTCCACATCGTTGCAACCGCGCGCCAATGCATCCATCACCCCGGTCAGCGCCACGATGGGCCGCCCCAGGATGCGCGCCAGAAGGATCGACATGGCGAGCGCGATGCCCAGCACCGCGATACCACCAATACCCAGGCTCCACTTGCCCAGCGCCACCGCCGTCTTGCGCAGCGCACGACTGGCATTCATCCCCGCGACCGTCCGCGCGCGCAGATCGCGCAGCGGTTGCAGGATGACCGTCACTCGCACCTTCGCGGCATTGGCGCGAACCCAGGCCTGCGCGGCGAATCGATCCGACCGGGCAAGCTCGATCATCGGATCGCCGACCGTTCGACGCCATTCGTTCATCCGCGCATGCGATGCCGCGACGGCGGCCTGGGCCTGGGGATCGTCGGACAGCAAGCTGTCCAGCTTGGCCGCCGCTTCGGTCTCGGTCTTACGCGATTCGAAATATTGTTTGAGATACGCTTCGTCGGTGGTGATCAGGAAGCCGCGCATCTGGCTGTTCTCGCGCTGGACACCGCCCTCCATCTCCAGCGAGGCGGCATAGATCTCCTGCGCGCGCCCATTGGCGATGGTCGTGCTGTCGATCCGCGCCAGCGCCCACCATAGCACCGCCATCATCGCCAGCGCCGAGACGAGTACGAGCGCGAAGGCGAATCCGATCTTCTTGGGTATCGGCAATGATGACAGCATGGGGCCTCCCGGACCGCCGGAGGCCCAGCGCCCCGGTTCATGCCGTTCTTTAATCGGCGAACCGCCAACGGAAGGTTAAAGAGCCATTCCGGCCACTTAACGTCATCGCAGGGGCGTCGCGGCCGCATCGATCAGCGCGGGGTGATCGGGCATGGGCGCATCGGGGGGAATGGCGGCGATCTCGGCCGCGACGGCGTCGGCCCGCGCCGAGGAGGACGGATGCGTCCGGCTGCGGAAGATGCCGCCATCGACCTCGCCGCCATGTTCGCGCCAGAAGCGCACGGCATCCTGCGGATCGAAACCGGCGTTGCGCATCAGATGGACGCCCAGCAGATCCGCCTCGGTCTCGGTCTGGCGGAACAGGCGGCCATTGCGCCCGAATTCGGACAACAGCCCCCGCTTGACCCCGGCGGCATCCAGCCGATCACGGTGGTGAAGGATATTGTGCGAAAACTCGTGGGCGACCACCACCGCGATCATCCGGTCGTCGAAGCGTTCGAAAAAGCGCGATCCGATCTGGACGATGTCGCCATCCGCCGAGGCGGTCAGCCCCGGCCCCATCAGCATCTCGAAGCGCGAGCGGCATCCCGGCTGGGCCGCCACCATCACCTCGCGCCGATGCCCGTCGCGCAACAGGGTCAGCCGCAGGGGACGGTCCGCCGGCTCGGCCGCGATCTGGCGTTGCGCCGCATCGCGCGTCGCCGTGTCCGCCCGGTCCCGCCCCGCCGGTCGCACGCTGAACGGACGCCCGTTCACCGCCTCGATCGTGTCGTTCGCCGCTACTCCCGCCTTCGCCGCCGCGCTGCCCGGCACCACCGCCTCGACCGCGACCGGCCCCTCGAATCCGAAGAGCGCGGGCAACGACTTGCGCACGCCCGGATCATATTGGTCGATCGCATGGACGACGATGCCGGGCGTCGGCGCCGTGTCGCGGCACAAAGGCGCATTGGCCGTCGCCAGCCGCCACGCGATCGTCGCCAGCCGCAGGTCGGCGTCGCGCATCGCCTGGAACAGCGCCGCATCGTCCGTCTCTGCCACCGGGGCGGCAGCGGCGGAGACCGTCATCGTCGGAGCGGCGGCGGTGGCCGGCGCCTGGATCGGCGCGGCGAGCCAGACGGCGGACAGGGCGATCATCGCCGACGGACGGAGGAAGGGACGCGACATCGCCGCGTTGCTACCCGTTCCGGGCGTCCTCCGCAAAGCCGGTCGCCGCACGCCGCAACGGCTCGGCGCAAACTCGTATCACGCGCAACAAACGGCGCGACTTCAGGGGGTCAAACGCCAACTTCATTGCGCATGGCGTCAAATCGGCGCATGGCGCTATTTTCACCCGCAGTAGACAAGAGAGCAGGACGATCATGGCCGCGAACTGGGCCCCCGACAGCTGGACGAGCGCCGAAGCCCGGCAGCTCCCCGAATATCCCGACGCCCAGGCGCTCGACGCCGCGACGCGTACGCTGTCGAGCTATCCGCCGCTGGTCTTTGCGGGCGAGGCGCGCAGCCTGACCGCCGAGTTGGCCGAAGTGGCCGCCGGCCGCGGTTTCCTGCTCCAGGGCGGCGACTGTGCCGAGAGCTTTGCCGAGCATAGCGCCAACAATATCCGCGACACCTTCCGCGTCATCCTGCAGATGGCGGTGGTCTTGACCTTCGCCTCGAAGCTGCCGGTGGTGAAGCTGGGCCGCATGGCCGGTCAGTTCGCCAAGCCGCGCTCGGCCAATACAGAGGTCGTGGATGGCGTCGAACTGCCCAGCTATCGCGGCGACAATATCAATGACATCGCCTTCACGCCCGAAGCACGCATCCCCGATCCGCAGCGCATGCTGCGCTCCTATGCCCAGTCCGCGACGACGCTGAACCTGCTGCGCGCCTTCGCGCAAGGGGGGTATGCGAACCTGCATCAGGTGCATCGCTGGACCCACGACTTCATGGGCCGCAGCCCCTGGGCGCGTAAATATAGCGAGATGGCCGACCGGATCGGCGAGGCGCTGGACTTCATGGCGGCATGCGGCATCGACCCCGCCTCCGTCCCGCAGCTGGCGCAGACCAGCTTCTACACCAGCCATGAGGCGCTGCTGCTCCCCTATGAGCAGGCGCTGACGCGGCAGGACTCGCTGACCGGCGACTGGTACGACACCTCGGCGCATTTCCTGTGGATCGGCGACCGCACTCGCTTCGAAGGCTCGGCGCATGTCGAGTTCCTGCGCGGCATCGGCAACCCGATCGGCGTGAAGTGCGGGCCGAGCCTGGAGCCCGAGGCGCTGCTGCGCATGCTCGACACGCTCAACCCCGGCCGCGTACCCGGCCGCATGACGCTCATCACCCGCTATGGCCATGACAAGATCGAGGCGCATCTGCCCAAGCTGGTCCGCGCCGTCACGCGCGAAGGCCATCCGGTGGTTTGGTCCTGCGACCCGATGCACGGCAACACGATCAAGGCGGCGACCGGCTACAAGACCCGCCCCTTCGACCGCATCCTGGCCGAAGTACGCGGCTTCTTCGCCGTCCATCGTGCCGAGGGCACCCATGCCGGCGGCATCCATGCCGAAATGACCGGCCAGAACGTCACCGAGTGCACCGGCGGCGCGATCGACGTGACCGAGCAGTCGCTGGCCGATCGCTACCACACGCATTGCGACCCGCGCCTCAATGCGGGCCAGAGCCTGGAACTGGCGTTTCTGCTGGCCGAGATGCTCAACGAGGAGATGGCCGAACGCCGCAAGGCGGCCGCCTGATCGAGAAAAGGGAGCGGGGGGCAATCGCAGCCCCCCGCTCTTTTCACATTTATGATATTTCCTGGCGGAGAGCGCTTGACGCCCTCCCCCACCCCCGCTAACAGCGCCCCTCCACCGCAAACGGCCCCTTCGTCTAGCGGTCTAGGACGTCGCCCTCTCACGGCGAAAACACGGGTTCGAGTCCCGTAGGGGTCACCAGCACCCGCCAGAATGGCGGATTTGCGCGGTTTTGATGGTCTTCATGGACGCTTCACCCATCCTTGTGTACAAAGGATGCGTACAAAGTGATCCGCATGGCTGCTCCGTTCAAAGATCCTCGCACTGGCATTTTCTATTTCCGTCGGGTCATTCCTGAGGCGCTTCGGCCGTTCTTTGACGGCGCGTCGCGCGAGTACAAGCGGACCCTCGATACGCGCGATCCGGATGAAGCTCGTCAGCGCTACCACCCGCACGCCATCGTTTATGACCAGAAGCTGGCGGCAGCGCGGCGCAGCCTTGCCAGCCAGCAACTTCGATCGGCGCGATCCATGGTCGACGCCTATCTTGACGGCGTCAGCGACCAGCAACTGCAAGGCATGGCGCAGAAACTGGCGTCGCTCGAATTCGGTGCTTTCCAACACGCCCACGGCCTAACCGACCATGACCCCGGTTCGCGCTATGACTTCGGCAGCCCGCCGGAACGGCCTGACCTCCAAAACTTCGGCGACCGCAAGACGATGCTGGAGGCAGTGCCGGACTTTAGCCCGCTGCCTTGGCTTGAAACGCTACGGCGGATTTCCACTCTCCCGTCGCTGGATCCGATCGACTGGGCCATCCTCGCAATCGCGTTCAACAGCGGCATTGCCCAGCCAATCGACCCAGCGCTCTACGAAGCGATCGGCCAAGCCTTTCTTGACAGGCTTTCCGAGGCCTGCACGCCAAAGATCGATCCGGCCCGCACGCGCATCCTGCCATCCGCCATCACGTTCGGCGTGGTGCCAAGTACTCATCACGCGGCCGCAGGTCTGCAGTCGCCAGAAACCTCGTCGAACGCTTCGGTACCGACCATTACCAAGGTCTTCGAGGATTGGGCTGTGTCCCAGCCCCGCGAGCCCAAGCTCGTCGACGAATGGCGTACCGCGATTGCTCGGTTCGCCCGCCTGCACAACGATCCGCCCGTCGATACCATCACCGCGTCGATGGTCCGCACCTATCGCCGGACTTGTGCGGCGTTGCCGTCGCGTGTGGGCAAGGCGATCAACGCGCTTCCGCTGCTCGAGCAGGTGGAACTCGCCAAGGCGCAGGGGCTAAAAGTACTCGCGCCCGCAACGGTCAACAAGGCGCTGTCCGCCATCCGCGTGACGCTCGATCATGCCGTCGAAGAACTCGAAGTCATAACCGAGAACGTAGCGAAGACTGTCAAGTCCCTCCCAAAAAACGAGATCGAAGACCCTCGCCTGCCGTTCGAACCGCAGGATCTCGTCAAAATCTTCAGTGCAGAGCTTCCGAACAAGAGCGGTGTTGCACCCAGCACCCTGGCCTGGACTTTGCTCTTGGCTCCCTTCACCGGATGCCGGCTGGAGGAACTGGGCAAGCTGCGTCCAGGTAACGTCAGGACCTACGACGGCATTCCCTACATCGCGATCGAGCCAGATCGCCTGCGTGTCCGCGAGGAACAGGAAGGCCCAGCCAAGCGGATGAAGACCGCGAGTGCCAAGCGCGATATCCCACTGCACCCCATCCTCATAAAGGCGGGCTTCCTCGATCTGGTGGCCAAGCGAAGGAATGAGAATGCCGAATGGCTTTTTCCGGAACTGGACACCAACAAATATGGCAGCCGGACACAGCGCCTTTCGCGGGTGATGAACGACTTTCTGGATAGCATTGGACTATCAGACCCAGAACTGGTCTTCTACTCGTTCCGCCACACCGGCAAGCGGGCAATCCGGGGCAAGGCTCCCGCCGAAATAGTCGACCTGTTGTTCGGCCATGCCAATGGATCAGTCAGCACGCGCTATGGGCGCGGCGCGGACATGCAGGTGCTACGAGATGCTATTGAAAAGATTAACTATCCGGAGGTGGACTGGAATAACGCAGTCGAGCGCTTCATTACAGTAATCTAACAAAAATGATCGTGGTGATACCGACATTGAATCCGTGACGCAGAACGCCTCGGGCCCAGAACCGGACGTTCCGGACGCCCTGCACGCGTCCCAACTTCGGTCGTTCATTTATGTAAACCGGTCCGCTACCAGTAAGCGACGTATCGAGGACGCGGAACGATGAAAAATGGGACGAAGCCGTCGTTCCCAACTGTTCGGCCGAATGACGGCTTCCGTCCAAAGCAGACGCTCCAGCCAAGTGGTGGGTTTCTAAAAAACGCTAGAATCAAGGCTGCCGGTCCCGACGCCGCTGCTGTTGTAGATGAAGTCGTCATCTAGCGTATCGCCGAAATAGCGAACGCCCTCCGGGTCATCGCCACTGACTACGCGGTACGAGGTGGCGGACAATCCCAGGCGACGACGCAATTTTCGCGCAACTCGCTCGATCGCATCGACTTGGCGCTCCGTCGAGCTATCCCCTGAGCCGCTCGAGACCTCGATAAGATAGAAACCGTCCGTCGAGACCGTGATACGCCCCATGGCGACGAGCGCGCGCACGAGGGGATGTTGATTGCCACCAATCCAGAGCCAGCATTTGCCACACGGCAAGTCGCCGCCGCAATGTTTCCTAGATGCCTTCTTGTGGGCCTTGACAAACCACGCATCCAGCTTGGCGATACGGGCACGTGCTCGCTTCTCGGACATTGCGAAAAACGGCGCGAGATCGATCGCATATTCCGCGACCTTGCGCTGCATCTTCTCGTAATCCCGCAACTCCCGCCAATCGGAGATGGTTTCGTACGCAAGGACGAACTCGTAATGATCGGCCGCGATGTCGCCGCGATCAACCTTCGTGAGGATGTCCCCGACGACCCACCTTGCCTGCTCCTGATTGGCTACGATGACGCCGAGTCCAGCCATGTCGGGATGATCGAGGTCTAGCCCGGGCAAATCGTCGGAGTGTGCGGGAGGTAGTCCGTCCGGGTCTCGCCACGCTCGCCCTTGGAGGGGCCAGCGCCACTCGCGCTCGTGCGACCAGTCGGGTCTGCCTTGGTGTCCGTCGAACGCGGCGTAGCGATACTGCTCGTGCCTCGGCAAGACGCCGTCCGGGAGCATTCGCGCGCCGTCTACCTCGACTTTTGCCGGAGGTGGTGTCCCTGTAAGACCATAAATGACGGGTCGAGCGCCGATTTGAAATAATGCTCGTTTCGGCAACACGATGGCGAACGGGCTGATCGCCTCTCCCCGCAGGTTCCGCGCAAGCGCTGTTTCGATGAATGCTGCGATCGGCATTTCCGTAAAGCAAACCGCCGGACGCGGCCCATATATCGTTCGCCCGGTGGTACGAAAGGACCACGTTGCCCATAGCCTGCCCTGACGGATCGCGTGCCGCTGGAGGAAGTGCGCCGAGAGCTTGTCATCGTCGTCACGCGAACCATAACCCCACCATTGCGGCGTCTGGGGTGCGTCGTCGTGGCTCAGATCAAGATCGCGAAAAATGTGAATCAGGCGATCAGAGAGGTCGTAGCGACGATTGTTGCGCATTCGTTCAGCCCTATGACGAAATGTTCGCTGGACGCAGGTCTCGTGTCGAATAAGCCACTCCGGCGGGCGCGACGTCCACGTCGCAACGCCGGAAATTATGGGAAAAATTCATCGAGCGCGATCATCGGATAGCTGATCCCGAACTTGTCTTCGAATGCCTGATCACGAAGGTCGAGTGCGCCGCGCCAATAGTGGATTTGTGAAGGGTCTACATCGTCACCGGGGGTCACTTCGAGAATGCCACGGGTTGCGAACGTAGTTTTGTCGAAAAATCCATATTGTATGGCGCCGCCAACGCCGGGAACGGTCGGGTCGTCGATTACTTCCTTGAGAATGCGCAGTAGATCTCTGGAGGTGGGGGACCGTCCAAGCGCGTCGACCTTTGTTCGCGCCGACGGTGCGCCGTTGCCGATGAACATATGAGATGGTTGATCTGAAAGGACTTCCGTGAGCGTATGTTCCTGTGTTGCGCCCTCCCCGGATTTAATAACCTTGGTCTTGCAGATGAAGGTACGATAATCGCCTTGGACAGGGCACAGGCCGGCAACCACCAGATCAACGAAGCCGGCGTCAAAAATCGCAGCAGTTAGCCGCAACGTGATAATCTTGTAGGCCTCAAAGATCAGGCCAGCGGTATCGGCGAAGCTGACGCCGTGCCAGCCCGGGACTGCCTGCAGTTCCCCAAGTATGCCCGAAAGAGATTCCTTCATAAACACCGATCCGGACCCACTCCCGGCGAAGCAGAACGCGACGTCGCCGTCTGCGATAACCGCCCCCCGGTTCGCTCCCTGATCCGCGCCCCTGATACTGTAGTACTCGCGACTGATTTTGATGGCGATATCTGCCCGAGCGCTGCCAAATGAGAGGCGACTGTCCGCCGCCATGTGCACAGTGTTGTTATTTCGCCAGATTATGCAAAGTGTCATGTCGAACATTCTTTCACGTCTGAGCGGCAGATGGGGATTGTAATCGCACCGATCAGGATCGGCTCGATCTTGGCTTGACCATATGTACCTCGCCGATCGGTTTAGGAATCGGTTGAAGCTCAAGATAGAAGCGTCGTGATGGAAATGGTGGACCTCAGGTTACGATATCACCGGCCGGTGACCGAGATTAAGAGAACGACCGACTCTGATCGATAGCTACTCCACCCAATAACACCCAACTTCGGCGGGTCGTTATTTCGCTAGGCTTCCACTCCCCCCGGAGTCACCGAATACTCGGGCGCGACGGCTCCTGAATCTCTGGCCGGGCCTTTCGCACGTTGTCCAAAAGAGCTTCTCCCGCCTTCGTCAAAATGAAAGCGTTTTCCTCAGCAACGACAAACTCTTGCGTAACGAGAATTTTCAACACTCCGCCAAGCAGTAACTGATCCACTTTTGGGAACACCCGAAAGCACTCATTATTAAACCAATCAATGGAACGGCGACGCCCTTCCGCACTTTCCAGGCTACCGAGGACAAACAGGATCGCCTTTGGCATTGCCTGATCGATCAAGGCCTCGCCAGCCTCCCCGGGGAAATCGAACATGTAGACGCCTCCACTGCTAACGATGGTTCAATCGATGAACTCGGGTTGGGACCGTCGGCATTCGAGTCGACGATCCCAACGTCAGAACAGCTGATCAACGCCTGCCGCAACGACACCGCCGCCACCCGACAGTGAGGTCGACGCAGTTCGCCTGCATTCTTGGCAGCGACCCGCCACTTCGAAGCCTTATAGGCAGCTTTCGGCATGAGCCGCCATAGGCAGCGCTAGATTGGAATGGCGTATTCTGATCGTGTGTTGCCGGTCGTTCGTGGGACATTTCTGCCATTCACGGCTCGGCCGGCGAATGTCGGTTTCCGACAAGAGCCGACATTCGGGCGTTCGGCCGCGGGAATTGGTGGACAGCCCATAAGCTCAAGAGCATGACCGGGGTGCGGATAGGGGGTGGCGTTGAGCGAAGCGGATTTGCAACAGGCGCCGGCGATCGCGAATGAGCGCGTAGTGGAAGAGACACCGGAACAGGCGATCGAAGCGCTTGCGGCGGGCAAACTCACATCGTTTCGTGGCACCGTGGATCTTGAGACCGGTGATTATTTCGACGATGTCTATGCACAGAATCGCAGCCTGACACAGCATGTTGCAGCTGACTATCACGGCCGCTTCCTGATCGAACTGATTCAGAATGGAAGCGATGCCCACGACAGCGAGCAGCGCGACGGTGAGGTCGAGGTTATTCTCGACCAACGCGAGGGGCAGTTCGGCACGCTTTATGTCGCCAATCGGGGACGGCCCTTCAGCCATGACAATCTGAAGGCGCTGACCCGAATCGCCATGTCGAACAAGCCGCCGGGGGAGGCGATCGGCAACAAGGGGCTGGGCTTTCGCAGCGTGAGCCACGTCTGCGACGCGCCGGAGGTTTACTCTCGGCGAGAGGAGGGCGGCCCGCTCCCTCGTTTTGATGGCTTCTGCTTCACGTTCGCGCGCCCGGATGCGTTCGAGGGATTGCTCGCCGATCCCCATCTCGCCGAACTCGCCAGAACCGCGCTGCCGATCTTCTTCCTTCCACAGGTCCTGAAGGATCAAAACGACACCGTCCGCGACTTCGCGCGCAAGGGCTTCGCATCCGTCATTCGGCTGCCGCTGCGCGACGCCGCCGCGCACGATGATGCGTTTGCGGAAATCCAGCAGCTCAACGACGATAGCGCGCCTCTGCTTTTGTTCCTGGCACACCTTAGCAAGTTGACCGCCCGGATCGTCGATCGAGACGGCGGTGAGGCGCACGGTAGGTCCCTGTCACGGACGGAAGCAGGCCTTCCCGGCGCCCCAGTGGCAGCGACGATCGTCACGCTCGAGAGCTCTCGCTGGTTGGTACTGCGAGCGGCGGTAGCGGAAGAGAAAATGCTGGAGGCGATCCGCCACGGCATCGAGACAACCCAGCTTCACGGATCCTGGGATAGCTGGTCGGGGACGGGCGAGGTTGCGCTTGCGCTCCGCCTGGACGCCGACATCACCGCGCCGCGCCTCTACACCTATCTCCCGATGGGGGAGGGCGCTGCCGCGCCGCTGCCGGCGCACCTTCACGGAAGCTTTTTTCCAACCTCTAACCGCAAAGCGCTGGATGCGAGTGTCGCGCTCAATCGGCTTTTGCTTGGTGAAGGTGCCGGGCTCGCCGCCCGAAGCCTGTTTTGGCTGACGACATTTCCGTTGGACGAGACCTACGCGCAGAACTGCTTGTTTCCAGCTGAAGAGCGCGGGCGCGTTGCGGTCGATCTGTTGACCTGGACCGATCCGGACAGCCTCGTGGTTGGCAAGGGCACGCCGCGCCTGGGTCTATCGCTTTTGGTCGCGCAGCAGATTGCCGAGTTGACCGAGGTTGAGTTCATTCAGTCGGGTGTGATCCCCTGCGTCGCTCCGACTGCCAAGGAGCCGCAGCGGATGGTCTGGCGCCACCCGAATGCCGCGCGAGCACGTTTCCCGGAGTCCGACACATTTTCGGTAGCGGTTGTGTCGCGACATTCAGCCGCAGCAGGCGTCGCATTGATTTGGCCGGGCCTGCGTGCGTCGCGGATCTCGCGCCTTGTCGAGTTTCTCAAGGAGCACGCGCTGGGCACGTTCCGGGAGGCCATGAGCAATGGCGAGAAAGGCCGCATCGCGGCAAGTATCGCCGGCACTTTGAAGGCGCGCCCTCGTCCGGCCGTTGCACCATGGACCGCATTCTACCGGGATTTGCCGGCCTTCGTCGATCAGGCGGTCGCGCTGACTGGGCTTCCAATCATTCTTTGCGACGATGGCACGGTGCGCGCCGATGGCAAGGCGACCGATGCGGATGACGATGTGATCGAGACGCGGCCACGTCGTCGGCGAAAGCGGGGCGAGCCAATCGCACCCTCTCTGTTCTTTCCGCCTGCGCCTCGGCCCGCGGGAGAAGAGGGTGAGCCCGCAGAACTCCTAAGCGTACCGACCCAGCTAGAACGCTATTTCGCGTTCGCGTCGAACGCGCTTCCTTGGCATGGCGAGTTGCGAAAGACCCGGGAATATCTCGAGGCTGGCCTCGTTTCGGCTTACGACGGCGATGCGGTGCTCACCCGGATTGCGCAGGTCGTCCAGGCTGATCCGACGATCGAACAGGCGATCGCGGGCCTGCGATGGGCCTTTTCGATCTGGCGACGAACAGAAGAACTGGGTCGATCGATCACGATCGACAAGCGCTATCGCCTGCTCGTCCCGACGATAAACAACGACCTGATCGCGGCATCGGATGCGATTTTTTCCGAAACGTGGCCCGAGGATACGCTCGGACGCCGGCTCGGCGAGTTTCTGTCGAGTGCGCCGAACGATGTGCCGGACCTCATCACGTTCAAAGGGAAGCGCCTCGCGCCGACCGGGCACCGGGCGTTCAAGGGCACGCGCATCGGCCAATGGACGCGGTTCCTCTCCGCGCTCGGTGTGCGCCGCGGGCTGCAGAGCTTCGCGCGTGAAGGCATGGACACAGCCACCGCAGGCCAGATCAAAAGCTTTGAGTTTGCACGCAAGATCGGTCTGAGCGATGCGGCCATTGAAGAGTGGCGGCGCGACTTGAAGGTCCACAAGTCCCACGCGCTGAACTTCTCCTATAACACGCAGCATCGGTTCTCGACCAAGATCTGGTGCCTGCCGGGGCAGAACGATCATCAGCGCTTTTCTCCGGAATGCCGCGAACTGTATGCTGGACTGGTCATCGAATGGGCCGCCGCCGTTCCAACGGATCAACTCGTCACAAACGTGCATCACACCTACTACACCTCGGATTCCCGAGAATGGTCGACGCCAGCTGGTGCCTTTCTGCGTAGCGCCGAGTGGATGCCTGCCGAGGAACCGTCGGCCGATGGCGGCCGCCGAGGGCATTACCGCCCTTCGGAAGTCTGGGTGTCGAACGGTATCGAGCGATACCCGTATTATCTGCGGCAACTGACCGCCCGGACGGCGCGAACGCTAGATCGTGCTCCACCCGAGGCGGCCCAAAGGCTGAAGAAATTCTCGCTTCTTAGGACCCTCAACCAGTCAGGCGCTCAATTCCCACAGCTCCGCTTTCTGGCCCAGCAATATGGGGCGGGAAGCGTCAGTCGGCACTATGAGCCGTTTTTGACGAACCTCTACAACACGACCTGGAAATCGGCGGCGGATCGCCACGCGGTCGAGCCCCAGTTTCCCGCCACGCCTGATCCAAAAATGCCGCTTCTCGTCCGAAAGGCAGGCGAGTTGATGGTCGTGGAGCCCGGTGCGACGGGGGCGCCGCCGGTATATGTGCGTGACACCGACGATGAGATCGCCGCAAGCCTGATCGGCCCTCTGGGCGGCGCCATGCTGGACGTGAAAGGCGCCGATCGAACAAGGATCGGCAATCTGCTGAGCGCGATTTATGGTCGCAAAGTCACCCGCCTATCCGCCCTGCAATATGATGTCCGTGTCGATGGCGCCGGCATTGAGACGCTCGAAGCTGACAGGACCGCCATCGACCTGTGCCCTTGGCTGCGGCCGATGCTCGCGATCGCGCTCGAAGGCGTACGCGGAACGGCTGCATCTCAGTTGCCAGCCGACCGGTCGCCGCTGCTCGCGGCGCTTGCCAACGTGCGGGTGCAGCAGGCCGGACGCGTAGAGTTCGAGATCAACGGGACGAGTTTCCCGCATGCGACCGATAAGCCGGCCGTGAATTTTCGAAGGGCGGATGGAATCCCGATCGTCGTCATCCTGAACCAATCGGTCATTACCTGGGGTGCGCTTGATCGCTGTATTCCGGCAATCTGCGAGGCGATCGATCTCCCTGTGGTCGCCGCGGACATGCGGCTGCTGGCGAACAGCCTTGCCCAAGAGGGCGAAGCCATCGATCGCATGGATCTGGACCAGGAGGGTATCGACAGGCTCTGCCGCACGCTCTTGCTCGACGATGGCGCTGCTGCGTCCGCCCGAAACCTCATGGGTGAGCGGCTGGATCTACGTATGCCGTGGATCCGCGCCGCGTTCCACTATGCCGGGGGGCGGGCCGCCGTCGACAGACTTCATGCGCTGGAATTTGTCTACGGCTCGGACATGTCAGCCTTGATTTCCGAACTTGAGCCACTGGGTGAGGAAATCGGCCTTAGTATCCCGGAGGTGATCGAGAATTGTCGTCGGGCGTTCGCAACTGATCAGTTCCAGGAACTGCAGGAGTTCAACTTCGCCCGCTTCAACGTTAGCCTCACCGAGACCGGCAGTGAGCCCGTCACCCACCCAGCACTCCACGCGACATTGCTTTCGCAGTTCATTGCCGGGCATGAAGCCGAGATCCTGCTCTCGCTACGTAACGGTGTCGCAGCAGAACTCACCGCTGGAAGCGCCGCGCCCAATTATGCTTCTCTGCGTGATGGCCTCCGCGCGCTGGTGCCCGATCCGGAATGGTTGACCGAGCACGTCATCCTGCCGGATGACCTGCTCCTGAGCTTCATTAAGGCATGGCTGACCCGCGCAAAAGCGCCTGATCTCGGCTCGAATGATGCCGGCCTTTCGCCTGTCTTCGAGGTACGCGCAGCCAATCAGCGAGCGATTGCGCAATTCGCCACCACCGCGACGCCTTTGGTTAGAGCCTGGCATCTCGCCAAGGGCGTGGCTCTCCCCGAATCCTGGCGGGATGCCGGCTCTGCGGAGACCCATTTGCGCAACGCCCTGGACAAGGCGGGCGTAAGCGACTTCCGCCTTCTCAGCAGCGACGACATTCTGAAGTGGTGCGCGGACTTAAAGCTCTGGCCCAACGGAATGGTGGCATCGCTCGACCGCGAGACGTTGGGCATTCCCGAGTCCGAGATTGCCGCAGCTCGAGAGGCATCGAGGCGCGAAGCCGACGCTCGCGCAGCACAGGCCAGGTCGGTTCGCTTCAATGGCCGTGACGAGGATCCCCAGAATTGTGACTGGAGCGCGATATCGGCGGAAATCGGCGATAATCTCTCCCGTTCCGTCAAATCCGCCCGGCTTGGTACCATGGCCAGCCTTGCGGAGGTGAAGGCCCGGCAGCCCGGTCATCGAAATCCGCCGATTGTGCCTCGCAATTCGGATGCGCCGTCCCGGATGCCGCAGGAGAAGAAGGATATGATCGGCAGGCTCGGTGAGCTTGTCGTTTATCACTGGCTGAAGGATCGCTTGCGCACGCAGGACATCGATAAGGCATGGGTATCGAAGAATGCGACGCTCCAGATCGGCGCGATCGCGTCCGACAGCCTCGGCTACGATTTCGAGGTGGAGTATGATCGTAAGACCTGGCTGATCGAGGTCAAAGCGAGCCAAGGGGACAGCTGCCGGTTCGAAATGGGGGAGACCGAGGTCCGTGCGGCCCGCGAGGCGGCCAAGCCGCGTTCGAAAAAGCGCTACGTTGTCGCCTATGTTGCCGACCCGGCGACCCCGTCATCGACGCGCATCGACTTTCTGCCTAACCCGATGAGCGAGGAGGCCGACGGCGTTCTCGACCTCCTTGGGGAAGGTGTGCGCTTCGGCTTTAGGCGGCGCTGAGCGATGTTCACGGTCGAACCCGACGAGATCAAGGATTTTACGGGCGAGCAGCTCGTCGCCTTGCTGCGCCGCCTTCTCTATGCGGAAGCCCGAAAGGCCGGTGTCCCGCTTCGCGGTGTCGAAGTTCCGCTGCAGATCACCGTGGCCGATGGCGGCCAGGACGGCAGCATTAGCTGGAAAGGTGGCAACGCCTCCACCGATTATCTCCCAGGGCGCGACATCGTCTTCCAATGCAAGGCCAAGGACAGTGGCGACGCGCAATGGAAGCGAGAGGTCTGGACGAAGCCCACCCAACCGCCGCGCATCAAGGGCAAGGAACTGAGTGATGCCGTAAAGGGCGCACTCGAGCGCGGGGGAGCCTATATCGGGATCACCGCCAAAGCCCTTGTCAGTCCTAAGCCAGCCGATCGGGTCAAGGCGATCCGCGAGGGCATCGCCGTCGCCGGCGGTGATCCTGACCTGCTCTCCGCAATCGAGGTCTATGAAGGTAACAGGCTCGCCGCCTGGGCGAGCTCCCATCCCGCTGTTGCCGTCTGGGTCAAGCAGATCAACGCCAATATCGATCTCGCCGGCTTTTCGACGCTCGACCATTGGGGGAAACGCACTGGCATCGCTACGCCGGCATTCATCGACAGTCCTGAGCGGAAATTCTCTCTTGGGCCCAACGACGCTGACTCGATCGACTTCACGCAGCTCGCAGACCGGATCGCTGACGAGCTGGATCTCCCTCAAACCTGCGCGCGCATCTGGGGCGCCTCAGGCATCGGCAAGACCCGCGCGCTCTACCATGCGCTCAGCACCAGCACAGGCCTGCTTGGCGGTCTGACGGCGGCGAACTTTATATTCTGCGACTTCCTGGAGGTGGGCGACGACCTATGGAAGGTCGCGAACCAGATCGTGAAGGAACGCTCGGTCGCCGTATTGGTGGTGGATGGCTGCCCCCTTGCTGAAGCCCGCCGGCTCAACGACATCGCCCGCGCCGAGGACAGCGGATTGCGCATCATCACAGTCGGTGCCGATGGTGTCGATCACGACGACCATTGTGTTATGGTACGGCCGACGCAAGCCGATCGATCAACGATCCGCGGCATTCTGAAAGCCGGCTTGCCAAAAGCAAAAGGCGACGAGCTCGATTATCTTGCCGAGTTTTGCGACGGCTTCCCGCGGATCGCCGTGCTTGCAACCGAGACCTACGAGAAGACGGGCATCCGGAAATCCGCGGACGACGTGGCTCAGCAGATCCTCCTAGCGGCCGGAGCAGATCGCGAGACCGTGCGGGCACTTGAATGCCTCTCCCTTTTCGAACGGCTCTCGCCTGACGAAAATCCGGATGCTTTCGATGATATCGCGGAGACGCTCGTCCACATGAAGGGCGAGCTGATGTACGAGAATCTCGTCATCGCTGCCGGACAGCATCTTGTCGCGCGCAATCAAGGGACGATGAGCGCGAAGCCTCGGCCGATCGCTGATTTTCTTGCGCTCCGACGGCTAGATTATCTCCGGCCGTCGACAATCATCGGTTTTCTTGGCAACGCGCAAACGCATCACCGAGACGCGATGCTGGCACGCTGGCGGTATCTCGCCCGTTCGCGGACGCTGAGCGATGTCATCCACCTGCTGCTGCGCGGCTCGTTCGCCGACGCGAATATCGTCAATCCCGAGAT
Source organism: Sphingomonas sp. NPDC019816 (assembly GCF_050274375.1). NCBI lineage: Bacteria > Pseudomonadati > Pseudomonadota > Alphaproteobacteria > Sphingomonadales > Sphingomonadaceae > Sphingomonas > Sphingomonas sp. NPDC019816. Next base: position 2,691 of record NZ_JBNNOB010000034.1, on the reverse strand, counting down.
CGCCCCCTACCTTCCCGCGTTCGTCCATGTAGAGCCGGACCGGATGGGGGCCGCCCTTTATCGGGTCATTGGGCATCCATCGCTTGATGAAGTGGCGAGCATTACGGTAACCGACGAGCTCGTGGAGGCACTTCGCCTTCTTGCATCCCGCCAGAACAGCTTCGCGCCAGCAGCGCAAATGGTGCTGCGGCTCGCGGCCGCCGCCCCGAACGAAGGCTCGCTGCCGATCGTGATATTATTGCGGCAGCTTTTCCAGGTTGCCTTGGCTGGAACGCAGGCCGACGATCGCAGACGCCGCGCCGCGCTCGAGCAGGCTTTGGAAGAGGACGATCCCCGGATCCGCCGAGCGGGCGTTGTGGCGCTTAGCGCGATGATCCAGATTCATCTGTCGCGCCCCGACGATTTCGAGCAAATCGGAGCGGAGCCGTACCGGCCCGAATGGGCGCCGGACGACCACAGCACGGTCAACGCGTATTTTGATTGGGCGTTGCTCCGGTTACTCGATCTCTGGCGTAAAGATCCTGCGCTTCGCACCACGATCGAGGAGCAGGTCGCCTCCGATATGCGAAACCTCCTCGTGCCCGATCTTCTGCCCACGCTTCAGGCATTCATTGAGGACGTCGTCGCGGTGTCAGGGCACTGGTTCGGCGCGACAAATGGCATCGGGGACTGGCTCTATTTCGATCGGCCGGAAAAGCCGACGGAATTCTCCGTGGCCGTCCGCGCGCTCTTCGACACGACCCTACCGGGCGACCCGGTTGATCTGATGCGCCTCCACAGCCGGTTCTGGATGTCCGACCTTCGTGATCCAGACAAGCGTTACGCCGAGGATCACGCGGACCCGGATTATGAATATTCGGCTCGGCGCGTTCAATCGCTGACCTCGGAGATTGCTCAGGATCCTGACCTGCTGGGGCGTGCTGTGCGGGCCATGGCGAGCGAGGAAATGAACACTCCCCAGGTGTTTGCCCACGCCCTTGCAGCCGCAGTAGACGATCCGCTGGGCGTCTTTGAGCAGGCGGTGGCGGTTCTCGATGCCAGTGGGTCGCGGGCGGGAGCGAGCTTTGTCGGCTATCTTCTCGCAGCTCTCGATCGGAGGCTGCAAGATCAGCCGGAAGATGTCGCCGCGCTCGAGGCCATTGCCAGGGGGTCCGAGGTGCTGGCAGCGAACCCGGTCCATATCATGGCTTCGCTTCGGATCACCGACGAGCGGCTCGACGCGATTGCAGACGAGGTGCGGGAGGGTAAGGTCAGGCCCGGTCAGAGTGTCGTTCTGTCCCATGGCCGCGGTTTGGAGCAGGTTACGCCTGCGGCGCTGGGCCGCTTCATCGACGCACTGGTCGATCGTGCAGACGATGGCGGTGCGTGGGCAGCACTCGAGATTCTGTCGATGGTGACTCACGGCCAGAAGGCCATCACCGACGAGATTGGCGAACTTGTGAAGCGCGTCATCCTCTCACCGTCGATTGCTGATGGGGACGACGACGGGTATGCCTCTAGCGCCGACTATAATTACGATCGCATGCTAAAGCTGCTCGACGCTTCTGGCGCGATCGACAGCGATTTCGGTCTGGCCTTTGCGGAGCAGGTTGTTGATGCGTGCCGCACGTCTGGCTCACGTCGGGGTGGTCGCTCAGATCCGATGCGCGTGGGCTTGGCAGTTGTCGTGAGGCGCGCGCCTGCTGAAGTCTGGTCGGTCTTTGCCAGCTTCTATGAAATCGCCACGCGAGTGGAGCGTGAGCGGTTGGCCGATGTGACGTCGGCAACGAAGCGCTTTGCCTACGACGTCTCGCGGACCGGGCCGGGTGCCCTCTTCGATGTTCCGCTGAAGATGATGCTCAACTGGGTCGCGGGTGATCCGGATAGCAGGATCGCATTCCTGGTCTCGTTCTTCCCAATCCTCGAGGAGAAGGAAGGTGCCTTTAGCTGGCATCCGGCGCTCCGGACGCTCGCCAAGCGCTACGGCCGTTCAAAGCGGTTCCGGGACGCGCTGCGCTTTCGCATTTACCCAAGCTCATGGGGAGGGTCGCTCAACCCGCATTTGACGAGCTTCACCGCGCCGCTTGCCACATGGGCCGAAGACCGAATCCTTGGTGATTGGGCGAGCACGATGCTCGACAACGTTACCCAGTCGTTGGAACGCGACTTTTATGGGCGCTGACCTATGAATTCCACGATGGATGTCGTGGCAACCAACATGAGCCAGCAACTCTTGCGGCTCATGATGAGTGCTCTCGACTTCCGCCATGCGCTCAGTGCAGCGACCTTCCTGCTTGAGGACTGCGACTGGTCAAGAGACTACCGAACCGAAGATCGTCGGCGGTTCCGCTGTTATGAAACGACGATGGTCGTCGCTTATGGCCGCCCGTTTGCTCAGGCGCGAGGGCATACGGTGCCTTTTAGCTGGAAGCTGATCAAGCCGGGCTTCGAGTTCGATGCGGGCGAGGAAGCGCTTCATGAGAAGCTGCTCGACTGCCGCAACAAGCTCTATGCCCACTCGGACGGAGATCATACATTGGTCGTCCCCGAGATCTGGAGAACTCGTCTGCCCGAAGGCGGGGAGCTCGACTTCCTAGCGATCGTCGGTGGCGAAAGCTGGACTTGCCCCGGAAAAGTGGAGAGTTCCCTTGAGGTGAAAGGCGAACTCGATGACGAAGCAGCGACGTTTCACGAAGGAATTCGAGGAGGAAG